>NZ_JBHXTQ010000020.1:92958-102130 GCF_042677305.1 Kitasatospora sp. NPDC127121
TCTACCCGGCCCGTTGCCGCGGACAAGCCCCCGCCAGGACGTCGCCGGCCTCGTGCGAACCGATCCATTTGTGCAGGTTCCTCAGAAGCCGTCGAAGCGTTTTGGCCGTCGAGCCCGGTACCCCGGGTGCGCCGAGGGCGCGCACCGACTCCTCACGGATCGAGGTCGCGGCAGACACGTCGTCTGCGGCCTTGGCCCGCTCGAAACGGGTCACCAGGTCGGCGGCCTGGGCGGCGTGGCCGGACGAGGGGTGCTCCGCTTGGCGGCCGGCCGGGACCCTGGCGTGCCCCCTGCCGGTGGCGTTTTGGGTCTCAGCGATGGGTGCGGGTGCGAGTCGGTCGGCGGTCTCGACCTTGGCAACATCTGCTGCTCCGGTGGCGCGGTCGGGTCGGGTGGGTCGACTTCCCGGTCCGGGGCTCGCGGAGGAAGCGACAGAACACCGGCAGGTCCTGCGCATGGGCGTCGATGCCATTCGTCGCCCAAGCTGCGGCGAGACGGCCTTGGCCTTTACAAAACGATTTTTCTGGAGCGTCAGCTGACCATCACTCCGAAGCACGGATGGCGGCGCGATCCAGCCGCAGGCCGGTGGCAGTCTCGGTCGTCGCCCGAATCAAGCAGCGCGACGGCCGAGGCATCAGAAGCCAGTCGTCCGACTTCCCGTCGGTGCTACAGGAGTTGGTCAAGGTCGAAGACGGCGGTCACCGGTGCGTGGTTGCTCCATCGATCGGCAGAGGAGGCGGGGCGTTCGATGTAGGCCTTGGTGCAGGTGTCCGCAAGGTTCTGACTGACCATCAGATAATCAATTCTCCACGCCGCGTCGTTGTCGACCAACGGGGTTGACTCGCCGGCCCCCAGGCAGCGGGCGGTACGGTGTCGGGCCCCCGGATCGGGGCCATGATGCTCCGGCACGACACGTTCATCCGGGACGAGCGGGTCACCCTGCCGGTCGCCGGGCACGAGGCCACCGCGACCACGCCGACCGGGCTGTTCCTCCACCCCCACCAGCGCCGCCTACAGCACCACCGTCCGCCCCGACGGCCCCGTTCCGGCGGTACTCACCCAGGGGTGGACGGGCGGCCCCGCCCCGGTCACATCCGCGAGCGTGACCGGGGCGGAGTCCCGCCGGTGGCGAGGGGTGAGCCTGCCGTTCCTCAGGACACGCTGAACCTCAGAAGGAGGCGGGGGCATGGCGCCGCGACCTCTCCCTCGGGAGGAGGGCCCCATGCCGCGAGTGCGGCGGAAACCCCCTGTGGGCCGGATTCCAGATAGCAGATCATGTTCACCGGGTACCGACTGTTGTCGAGCATGTAGCGGTCCATCGGTGTCGGCTCCTCGCTTATTCGCAGCCCTCGCTCTTCGGGTGGGCCGATCCGGTGCCAGTCGGGATGCAGATGGATGGAGCCCAGGATCTCGGCCCCGTCACGGTCCGCCTGCCGGTGAATACGAAGCAGATCCTGCGAGCTGCACCAGAATCCCCGGCGGGGGTTTCGGTAGGCGCTTCCGAAGCACGGCTCTATGGAGCTCGAGAACTCTTCGAGCGCCATCGGGTCGGTGGCACGGACGTTGGTCGCGAACTGGACCGAGGTGATGGCCGCGACACCGTCGTCGACGGTGCCGAGCAGGAGGGCGAAACAGGAGGGTGGTTCCTGCGGGGTACAGGCCTCGTATTCATCGCGCGCTACCGAGATGAACGACTTGACGGCGTCGAATCCGATCAGGGCGGTGTGGGGGGTGAGGGTCACGGCGGCTCCTCCTCCTTCAGCCGACATGCGCATGGTGGTCCGCCGCGGTGGTCCGTGAAGCGAGGTCCAGCGAGTGAACCTCGGCCGGGGAGAGTTCCAGGGTCGCTCCCGGGGTCAGTTCGGCGAGCTGCTCGGGCGTCCTGCTGCTGGCGAGCGGAGCGACGACATGGGGCTGCGCCCTCAGCCAGGCCAGGGCCACCGCGGCGGGGGCGGTGTCGTGCTCGGAGGCGATCGTGTCCAGCGTCCGGAGCACCGTGCGGCCGCGGGGCGTTTCGCCGTACGGTCGTGCCGCGTCGCTGCGGACGCTGGGAACGGCGGGTGCGCCTTCGCGGTACTTGCCCGTCAGGAAGCCCTGCGCCAGGGCGAAGTACGGGACGCAGGAGACGCCCTCGCGCTCGCAGACCGGGGCGATCCCGCTCTCGAAGGGCTCGCGCTCCATGAGGTTGTAGGGAGGCTGGACCGCCACGTACGAGGCGAGCCCCGAACGCTTCGAAACCTCAAGGGATTCAGCCAGCCTGGGGCCGCTGATGTTCGAGGCGCCGATATGGCGCACCTTCCCTGCCACGATCAGTGTGTCGAGTGCGGCGAGGGTCTCTTCGAGGGGAGTTTCCGGGTCGTCCGCGTGCGTGTAGTAGAGGTCGATATGATCCGTCCGCAGACGGCGCAGGGATTCCTCCACGGCCTGGTGAACGACCTTCGCCGTGAGCCCGGACAGTCCGTTCAGTCGGCCTACCTTGGTGGCGATGACGAAACGGTCCCGCTGACCGCGCGCGGCCAGCCAGTTGCCGAGGATGGACTCGGACTCCCCGCCGGTGTTTCCGGGGGCCCACTGGGAATAGGAGTCGGCGGTGTCGATGAAGTTCCCGCCCGCGGCGGCGTAGGCGTCGAGGACGCGGAAGGATGTCCGCTCGTCGACGGTCCATCCGAAGACGCTGCCGCCGAGGCAGAGTGGAAAGACGTCGAGCTCGGAGTCTGCGATGGTAACCAATGGACGCCTTCTGGGTTCTTACCGGTTTCGGTGGTCGGTTCCGGTGCGGAGGGTGGGGCGCAGGGGGGCGCGACTCGGCGCACCCCCCACCTGAGGGGTCGGCTGACGCCCCCGACAGCAATGTCCAATGAATAGCGTGCACTTGATATTCAGTCAGTGTGGAAACCGATACTACCTTCTGGTCCGATGCCATGCCGAGGCGTCGGCTGGATTCCGTCGTGGTCGGGGTGTGCGCCTGCGCCGTCGTTCTGCGCTCGAACAGCTCGACGGCGAGGCCGCCCCCGGTGGTTACCGGGCCGAGGCGGGTCGCGGCCGGGTCGTGGGTCGCAGGCCGTAGGCGCGGGTGGTCCGCGCGTCCACCGCCCTGGTGTGCATGGCCTTCGCATGCCGCGAGGCTGGATCGCCTTCCTGCCAAGGGAGTTCGGGCGAAGGGCGCGGGGTCGGACCAGCGACCGGCATGGGTGGCGGCGCGCTCGACACAGGCCTCCACCGACTTCGCGGCGGAGTGATCGCTTCCGGGGCGCAGGTGAAGGCTACCGAGAGCCCCTTTCGAAGATCCACGTCGTCGAAGTCCTCAAAGGAACCCTCCCGGCATCCTCACCTCCGTCGCCGAGAGCAGGGCCGTGCTCCGTCCAGGGCGCCGCTCCCCTGTCGGGATGGTGGAGGCGTCGCCCCGCAGGATTTCCCGGGTCGTGATCCTCCCTGCGAAGCCGAGGACACCGACGACCCTCCCTCGCTGGACCCCGCCCGGTGAGCGCCGCGGCGTCGTACCTCGGAGCCCAGACGGGCGGGACCGGCGCCAAGGTGTTCACCGGGCGTAGTCGACCTCGGGGAAGTCGGGGGAGGGACCGTCGAGCAGCCGCCCCTGGTCGCGGAGGTGGAGGTCGAAGAAGGCTCGCGGGTAGGCGCGTTGGAACGCCTGTGCCCGGTGCCCGGGAATCGTCCCGACCTCGTCCTCCAGGTCGGGCGGTGACATGCCCAGGAGAGGGGCGATCAGCGGCAGGATCAGCTCGTCGTCGCCGAACGACTGGTGCGCGGCTCCCCGTACGGTCAGGTGCAGGCGCCAGCCGCGCAGACGCGACCAGAACGCGCGCAGGGCGGGGTTGTTCTCCATGCTGCCCTTGCCCGGGGTGTCCACGACCAGGAACGGACGGTCGAGCCCGGCGGCTACCACCGGGCCGGCCGCGCCCCCGTCCAGGCTCATGCCCGCCGTGATCCGTCCGTCGGTGAGCATCGTCGCGGCGGTGGTGGCGCCGCCCAGGGAGTGGCCGAGCATCCCGACGCGCCGCAGGTCGGGCGCCCCGCGCAGGCCGGGGGGCAGCGGGGTGCGGCAGACGCCGGGGTGGCCGCCCGCGCGGAGGACGGCGAGCCGGTCCAGGACGAAGCGGATGTCGGCGGTACGGACCGCGAGGGCCTTGGCGTAGTCGCTGATCCCGCCCGGCGGATTCGTCTCGACGCGTCCGCCGGGGAAGGCGACCGCCGCCGCGTCGTAGGTGTGGTCGACGGTGACCACCAGAAAGCCGTGACTGGCGAGATCCTCGACGACGCCGGTGCCGAACGACCGTGACGCGTTGGCGCCGGGAGAGTAGAGCACGACGGGCAGGGGGCCTGGTGGGCCGCCGACGGGAGCGCCCTCGTGGCCGTGGGTGCCTCCCAGTCGTACCCGGCCGGGAGGCAGGCCGACGAGGGCCAGGTACCGGTCGGCCGCCGCCGGAGGCATCCAGGGAACGGTGGGGCAGGCCGCGCGGCCGCGGGCGGGGTACCAGATGCTGATCATCAGCTCACGGCAGGGGCGGGAGGGCACCCAGGGGTCCGGCCGCGCGGTGTCGGCCAGGTGCAGCGCGATCGTACCCAGCGGGTACGGTCCGTTCGGGGCGGGCAGCTGGAACCGCACGGGTTCCTCCTGCCCCGGTCGCGCGGCGGCCACCGGCGCGAGCGGACCCGGGATCATGGCGGCGGCCAGTCCGGCGCACGAGGACAGCAGTGTTCTCCGATTCATGGCTCCACTGTTCCGTCCGATGAGCCCGGCGGCTTCGCCCCCGGGGAGTAACCCGGTGTCAGCCCAGGAGGGTACGACGGGCATCGGCCGCGCGGATGACTCAGCCCGCGGGATGACGTCCTCCGGGCTGACGGGCCCCGGGCCCCGTTTGGATAGCGTGGCCGGCATGGGCGACGGGGAGTCACGGCCGCTGGTGGCCAGACGTCTGCGGGACGGACAGTGGCACGGCGTGGACACGGTCGCGGTCGTGCTCCTCGCCCTGGCGTTCGGCGCGAGCGAGACGCGCAGCGGTGGCTGGGGCGCGGGAGCCGTGGCGGCGGTGGTCTGGCTGCCGGTCGCGGTACGGCGTAGACGGCCCGTCCGGGTTCTGTACATGGTCCTGGCCGGAGCGGTCTTCGCCATGGCGTTCACCGGATGGGAGGAGTCCTGGGTCCCGGTCGGGGCCGCCCTGTACACGGTGGCGGCGCGGGAACCGGGGCGCCGGTCCGCGACGGCGCTCGGCTGCTCGCTGGGCGCCGTCGCGGCGGCCATGGCCCTCGTACCGCGACCGGTCCCGGCCTCCGGGGTCGCGTGGGGCGTCGTCTTCGCGTCTTTGATGATGACCCTGCCCTGGCTGGTGGGCACCGCGCTGAGAGAGCAGCGGTCGTACGCGGAACTCGCCGCCCGGCAGGCCGTGACGGACGAGCGCCTGCGGATCGCCCGCGAACTCCACGACGTGGTGGCCCATCATCTGACTGTCATCGCGGTACGGGCCGAGGTGGCCCGTGCGGTGGCCTCCACCAACCCGCAGGAGGCCGAGCGGACCCTCGCACTGGTCGGGACGGCGGGCCGGACGGCGCTCACCGAGATGCGCCGCATGCTCGGCGTTCTGCGATCACCCGGTGACGGAGCCGAGTTGGGGTCCGCCTCCGGTCTGGCGGACCTTCCCGCGCTCGCGGCCGGCGCGGGCCCGCGCGTGGAGCTGTCCGTCGACCCGGATCCACCGCTCCCCCCGGGTGTGGAACTGGCGGTCTACCGGATCGTTCAGGAAGCCCTCACCAATGTCGTCAGGCACGCGGGATCGGCGGACTGCCGGGTGAAGCTGTCCCGGATGGGTCCCGAGGCGGTCGAGATCGAGGTCGTCAACGACGCGCCGTCCCGGCTCCCGTCCCGGCGTCCTGGCGGCGGGCACGGACTCATCGGGATGCGGGAGCGGGCGGCCATGTGCGGCGGGACCCTCTCCGCCGGCCCCCTGGCGACGGGCGGATTCCGGGTGCATGCGCGGCTGCCCTGCGGATCGGAGGCAGCACGGTGAACCGGCCGGTCCAGGTTCTGATCGCCGATGACCAGGCGCTGTTGCGGGCGGGCTTCCGCCTGCTCATCGAGAGCGTGCCGGACCTCACCGTCGCGGGCGAGGCCGTCAGCGGCGAGCAGGCCGTCGAACTCGCCCTGCGGCTGCGGCCCGACGTCGTGTTGATGGACATCCGGATGCCGGGCATGGACGGTCTGGAGGCCACCCGGCGCATCTGCGCGGACCCGGACGCCGTCGGCACCCGTGTGCTGGTCCTCACCACGTTCGACCTGGACGAGTACGTGTACGCGGCACTCCGCGGCGGAGCCAGCGGATTCATCCTGAAGGACATCCTCCCCGCCGACCTGCTGACAGCCCTGCGGGTGGTCGCCTCCGGCGACGCCCTGCTCGCGCCCGCGGTCACCCGCCGTCTGATCCGCGAGTTCGCCGGACGCCACGAGCCGCGCCCGCGACTCGCCCGGGAGCTAGCGGGCGTGACCCCACGGGAACGGGAAGTCCTCCGATTGGTGGCCCGGGGACTGCCCAACCACGTGATCGCCGAGCATCTGGGGCTGAGCATCGCGACCGTCAAGACACACGTCCGGCGGCTGCTGGCCAAGCTCCACGCCCATGACCGGGCCCAGATGGTCGTCATCGCCTATGAGACAGGCATGGTCACCGCAGGTGGGAACCTCCCGTCCACAGGCTGACGCCTCACCGGCTGGGATGGTGGACCTGAAGGGGACTTCCCCGGTGGTGCGTAGACTCCGTGCACGGCTTCCGCGACTTCGACGACCGCAACCCGCTGGGCTTCGTCGACGGCACCGAGAACCCGGAGGGCGGGGCGGCGACTGGGGGCAGCTCACCGGCCGCCGGGCCGAAGCCCGTGCCACCGGACGCGGCGCGCACCGCCCCGTACCGCTGGGCTGTGGCTGCCCACCGGGGGTGGCAGCGTCACCACCACCGCTCCTGGCACCGCAGTCACCGGGGAGCGGCAGGACGTTGTTGCCGCTTCCGGGTAGCGGCAGAACAGGAACCCGTCCGCACCGCCGGCCTGCGGCTGCCGGGTGGCCCACCACCGTTGCGTCGGCGGACAGGGCTGGTGCGACGCCGGTGCCGGGGCCCGCCCGGCCGGACTGCGGCCGGGCGGGTGCGTAGCCGGCGGGCTGGGGTCAGCGCGCGAGGACGAAGCCCTCGAAACCTTCGTCGACGAACGCCGCCGGCTCGCCGCCCTCCCACAACGCCCCTCCGCCTGGGTGGAAGTCGAGACCGGCCAGACCTTCGCGGATGCCTGGGCCCAGGCCGACCAGGAACACCGTCGCCAACTCCTCCTCGGCCTCAAGGCCCGCCTCTACATGACACCCACCATCGAAGGCTGGTACCTGCCCGCCGAAATCGAAGCACGAGTATCGAAGCTGGACCGCGCTGGAAGGTCGGCGTAGATCGCGAAGCGGACGAGCAACTGGCGGCCGTCATC
Source organism: Kitasatospora sp. NPDC127121 (assembly GCF_042677305.1). Classification (NCBI taxonomy): domain Bacteria; kingdom Bacillati; phylum Actinomycetota; class Actinomycetes; order Kitasatosporales; family Streptomycetaceae; genus Kitasatospora; species Kitasatospora sp. NPDC127121. The sequence continues at coordinate 100,435 of NZ_JBHXTQ010000020.1, forward strand.
GACAGATTCGACGGGCCGCTTCCGTGCGGGGGAGCGGCTACGGCGCTAGCCTCTACCGTCGGCTGCTGGTAGCACCGCCGTGGATGCCCTCGACCACGAGTGGGCCACCCTGACACTCCGAAGTGGCCACCCTGCGGGCCACCGGATTGGCTGCCTCCGATGCCGTCGACCACGGCCTCGGCTACAGCTCTCCCCAACAAGCCGAAGATAAGCGATGAGTTGGTCGAGCGTCGGGCACTGTAGTCATCGAGGAGTTGGCCACGATCAAGCCCGGATCTGCCGAACCATCCAACCGAGGAGTCCTGGGCTGGCAGGATGGCCGGACCGGTAGTTGACGCCGGTGCTGGACGAGGAGCATGTGTGGGACCGCATGTGATCAACGATCGCTTCCTGCTGGTGGGAGACAGCGCGCGCAGCGGCGGTCTGTCGAAGGTGCGAAAGGCCGTCGACACGGCAAATAGCGACAGTGACAGGCAGTTCGCGGCGATCAAGTTACTCAAGCGGCGCGACGACGAAATCATCAAGGTCTTCCTGGAACGGGAGACCGCCGCACTCAAAGCTGTCGAGCACCCTCATATCGTGCGGATGCTGGAGTCGGGCTGGGACCCGGTTCTGGAGCGGTACTACATCGCCCTGGAGTGGGTGGAGCGCAGCCTGAAGGACGATCTACAGGCTCGTCGGCTGGGACGCCTACTTCGAGAAGATCGTGTCACCACCTTGTAACAGTCAGCGATGATCAAGGAGCGGCACAGGATCGGGCCCACCGGCCGGGACCGCGCGGCGAAACCCCGGACGGGCATCGCTCCGGGTGAGAGGTTCACCTGTTCGGCTCAGCGAGGATGACGGCCAGGAGACGGCGCCCGGAGACCCTCCTACCGTTGGACCCCGGGAGGCTGCATCCCGCGGAGCCCGGCCGAGGACCTCTCGCCCGTCGGCCACCGCTCACGCCGAACCCGGCAGTCGACTTCCACCGTGACCACGCAGGGTCCGGGTCGAAGGAGATGAAGGACATGAACACCACACGCACCGCCCGCACGCCCGCGACACCCGCACTGAACGGGTGCCGGACATCACGCCACCGCCGTCGGGCACGGATCGGGCTCGCCGCGACCGCCACGGCCCTGTCGCTGTTGCCGATCGCCCCGTCCACCGCCAGCGCGGCACCCCATCTCCCGCTCACACAGATCGTGCGGGAGGCCAAGGTGAAGGCGCAGCAGGAGCACCCCGGCTCGCAGTTCTACGACGCGGACGCCGTCCTGCTGACACCCACGACCAACCCCAATGACGTCCAGGCCTGGTGGATCCGCTTCCGGGCCAAGGGCTCGGAGCCGTCCTTCGAGTACAAGTACTCGACCACCGGTCAGTACCAGAGCACGCAGCCGTGGAGCGTCCCGATCGGGATCCAGGCCATCTCCCCGTTCACCATGACGGAGGTCCAGGCCCACGATCTGGCCGTCAAGGCCGGGCACACCGGCGCGTTCAAGCCCCTGTACCTCAATGAGCCCGTCGTGCAGAACCCGCATCCCACCTACTACTTCTGCATTCCCAGCGAGGGCAGGACGGTGGCGGTGGACACCGTGACGGGCCACGTCACCACGCCGTGGTCGTGCTAGTGACCACGGTGTGAGCCCTGTTCGGTGGCCGTCACCCAGCGGGGGTGACGGCCATCGGCGGCTGGCGACCCTTGCCCTCCGCC
>NZ_JBHXTQ010000021.1:0-16615 GCF_042677305.1 Kitasatospora sp. NPDC127121
GCACCCCGAGGGGCGCGGCCGGGCCTCCGGTCGACCGTCAGGCGTCAGTGCGAGTGGCCGTGACCGTGGCCGTGGCCCGCCTCGGCCTCCTCTTCCTTCTTCTCCACCACGAGGGTCTCGGTGGTGAGCAGCAGGGAGGCGATCGAGGCCGCGTTCTCCAGGGCGGAGCGGGTGACCTTGACCGGGTCGATGACGCCGGCCTTCACCAGGTCGCCGTACTCGCCGGTGGCCGCGTTGTAGCCCTGGCCGATCTCCAGCTCGGCGACCTTGGAGGTGATGACGTAGCCCTCCAGGCCGGCGTTCTGGGCGATCCAGCGCAGCGGCTCGTGCAGCGCCTTGCGGACGACCGCGACACCGGTCGCCTCGTCGCCCGACAGGCCCAGGCCGCCGTCCAGCACCTTGGCGGCGTGCACCAGGGAGGCGCCACCACCGGCGACGATGCCCTCCTCGACCGCGGCACGGGTCGCCGAGATGGCGTCCTCCAGGCGGTGCTTGCGCTCCTTCAGCTCCACCTCGGTGGCGGCGCCGACCTTGATGACGCAGACGCCGCCGGCCAGCTTGGCCAGGCGCTCCTGCAGCTTCTCGCGGTCCCAGTCGGAGTCGGTGGCGGCGATCTCACCCTTGATCTGGGCGACGCGGCCGGCCACGGCCTCGGTGTCACCGGCACCGTCGACGACGGTGGTCTCGTCCTTGGTGATGGTCACGCGGCGGGCGGTGCCCAGCACGTCCACGCCGACCTGGTCGAGCTTGAGGCCGACCTCCTCGGAGATGACCGTGCCGCCGGTCAGGGTGGCCAGGTCGCCGAGGATCGCCTTGCGGCGGTCGCCGAAGCCCGGGGCCTTGACGGCGACCGCGTTGAAGGTGCCGCGGATCTTGTTCACCACGAGGGTGGACAGCGCCTCGCCGTCGACGTCCTCGGCGATGATCAGCAGCGGCCGGGAGGCACCGCCCTGGAGGATCTTCTCCAGCAGCGGCAGCAGCTCCTGGATGGAGGAGATCTTGCCCTGGTTGATCAGGATGTACGGGTCCTCCAGGACCGCCTCCTGCCGCTCCGCGTCGGTGACGAAGTACGGCGACAGGTAGCCCTTGTCGAACTGCATGCCCTCGGTGAAGTCCAGCTCCACGCCGAAGGTGTTCGACTCCTCGACGGTGATGACACCGTCCTTGCCGACCTTGTCGATCGCCTCGGCGATCAGCTCGCCGACCTGGGTGTCCTGGGCGGAGAGGGACGCGACGGCGGCGACGTCGTCCTTGCCCTCGATCTCGCGGGCCACCGAGAGCAGGTGCTCGGAGACGGCGGCGACGGCCTTGTCGATGCCCTTCTTCAGGGCGGCCGGGCCGGCACCGGCGGCGACGTTGCGCAGACCCTCGTTGACCAGGGCCTGGGCCAGCACGGTGGCGGTGGTGGTGCCGTCACCCGCGACGTCGTTGGTCTTGGTGGCGACCTCCTTGACGAGCTGCGCGCCAAGGTTCTCGTACGGGTCGTCCAGCTCGACCTCACGGGCGATGGTGACACCGTCGTTGGTGATGGTCGGGGCGCCGAACTTCTTGTCGATGACGACGTTGCGGCCCTTGGGGCCGATGGTCACCTTGACGGTGTCGGCCAGCTTGTTGACACCGCGCTCCAGCGAGCGGCGGGCGTCCTCGTTGAACTGCAGGATCTTCGCCATGTTCCCTATTCCCTCGGGGCTTCGGCCGGCCCACCGGCCGCCGGACTACGTGAACCAACAACCACGCCCCGGGCCCCTGTCACTTGGGACACGGATCCGGGGCGGGTCGGAACGACTTACTTCTCGATGATGGCGAGAACGTCGCGAGCGGAGAGAACCAGGTACTCCTCGCCCTGGTACTTCACCTCGGTGCCGCCGTACTTCGAGTACAGGACGATGTCACCGACGGCGACGTCGAGCGGCAGACGCTGGCCGTCCTCGAAGCGACCCGGGCCGACGGCCAGGACGACGCCCTCCTGGGGCTTCTCCTTGGCGGTGTCCGGGATAACCAGGCCGGAGGCCGTGGTGGTCTCGGCGTCGAGCGGCTGGACCACGATGCGGTCCTCAAGCGGCTTGATGGCAACCTTGCTGCTGGTGGTCACGTCCGAGCTCCCCTTCGGAGATTACGGGGTTTCTAACGGGTAGGAGCGAACCTGCGGGCCTGCCGTCGCGGGGGTCAGGCACACGTCTTCGCGTTAGCACTCCCCCAGTGGGGAGTGCCAAGGACGACCATAGGCCGGTGTTAGCACTCAGTCAACCAGAGTGCCAACGGCGCGCCCGGGCATCCCGAACCGCGGGCGCGGAGCCGTACACCCGTGCGACCGCCCCGCCCCACCGCGTCGGCATCGTCGGAGCCGGTGGGGCGGCCAACCCGCCAGAATGGCCCCGTGGACACCGAGAACCTCCAGCCCCTGCTGACCCCCGAGGGCCAGGCCCTGCTCGCCGAACTGCGCGAGTTCACGCCCGAGGAGGAGCTGTCGCTGGCCACCAGGCTGCGGCGGGGGCACCCGGCCGAGCTGGTCTCGGCGGCCTTCGGGCAGGCCCGGCTGCGGCAGCGGGCGCGGGCGAAGTTCGGGGCGGACGCCGACCTGATGTACTTCACGCCCAACGGCGTCGAGCAGTCCACCCGGCGCAGCGTGGCCGAGTGGCGGGCGCGCCGTTTCGCCGAGCTGGGCGTCCGCCGGCTGGCCGACCTGTGCTGCGGCATCGGCGGGGACGTGCTGGCGCTGGCCAGGGCCGGGATCGAGGTGCTGGCCGTCGACAAGGACCCGGCGGCCTGCGCCGCCACCGCCGCCAACGCGGCCGCGCTGGGCCTGGCCGACCTGGTCCGGGTGCGCTGCGCGGACGTCGCCGAGGTGGACGTCACCGGCTACGACGCGGTGTTCACCGACCCGGCACGGCGGACGGCGCGCGGCCGGGTGTTCGACCCGGAGGCGTACGCCCCGCCGCTCTCCTGGGCGATCGAGGCCGGCCGCCGGACCCCGATCGGCGCGCTGAAGGTGGCCCCGGGCATCCCGCACGAGGCCGTCCCGGCCGACGCCGAGGCGGAGTGGGTCTCCGACCACGGCGACGTGAAGGAGGCGGTGCTCTGGTTCGGCACCGGGGCCGCCCGCCCGCACCGCGCCACCCTGCTGCCGCAGGCCGCCAGCCTCACCGGCGGCGACCTGCCCGACCCGCCGGCCGGCCCGGTCGGGCGCTACCTGTACGAGCCGGACGGCGCGGTGATCCGGGCCCACCTGGTGGCCGAGGTGGCCGAGCAGGTGGGCGGCCGGCTGATCGACCCGAAGATCGCCTACCTCACCTCGGACCGGCTGGTCGCCACCCCGTACGCGCACGCCTTCGAGCTCACCGACGTGCTGCCGTTCCACATCAAGCGGCTGAAGGCGCTGCTGCGCGAGCGCGGGGTCGGCACGGTGGTGATCAAGAAGCGCGGGATGGCGATCACCCCGGAGGAGCTGCGCCGCCAGCTCAAGCCCTCCGGGCCGAACGCCGTCACGGTGATCCTCAGCCGCACCGACAACGGGCCGCTGATGATGCTCGGCCGGCCCGCCTGAGGCGGCCACGAGGCGGGCGCCCGGACTACGAGGCGGGCGCCTGGATGTAGTCCTCCAGCCGGGCCACCGAGAAGCCCTGCTCCTGGATCCGGGCCAGCAGGTCGCCGAACATCTGGGTCATCGTGGCGCCCTTGAGCTCCTTCGGGCCGCGGAAGTGCGCCAGGATGATGTCGCCGGACTTCAGTTTCTTGTCCGCCGCCTGGTACTGCATGTCGTGGATCTGCATCGACTCGCGCCAGAGCACCATCGCGCGCGGGCCGCACTGCTGGACCGAGTTGTTCAGCGTCGGGGTGTTGGCGCCGTCCCCGAACGGCGGGCGGAACAGCAGCGGGGCGGTGCCGTACTGCTGGGTGAGCGCGGACTGCGCGTCGCAGATCTCGGACTTCTGCTTCTCCGCCGGGATCTTGCTCATCACCGGGTGGTCCACGGTGTGGTTCTGGATGTGGTTGCCGAGCGCCTGGAGCGGCTTGAAGTAGCCGTAGTCGTTCTTGACGATGTCCCGGGTCAGGAACATCGAGATCGGCACCTTGAGCTCGGTCAGCATCTCGACGAACTTCGGGGCCTTCTCGGCGCCGTCGTCGATGGTGATGAAGACGACCTTGTCGCTCGTCTTCACCTCGCTGAACACCGGTACGGGGCCGGTCCGTTCGAGCTTGATGGGCTTGTCCGCGGGCGGCGCGGGGGCCGGCGCCAGCGGCTTGAGGTTCCACTTCGCCCAGGCCGCCGGGTCCCCGCCGGCCGGGGCCGCGGTGGTGGGCGTGCCGGCCGGGCTGGTCGGCACGGCGCCGCCGGCGGCGGGCTGGGGCGTGGCCGCCGAGCTGCCGCCGGCCGCCGCCGGGGCGGCGCCGCCCCCGTTGTCGCCGCATCCGGTGGCCAGGGCCAGCAGGGCCAGCGCCCCCACCGCGTACGTCCTGGTCCTGCTCCGACCGTCCCTGTTCACCGCAGCGCGCTCCCGGTTCCCGTCCAGCTTCTTCTCAGCTATGCACGGTAACGGTCGGGGCGGCGGTTCCCGGACAGCGCCTATTCGACGTGCTCGCTGGTGAAGGACCAGCGGTGCACCGGGCGGCCGAGCAGGTCGGCCGGCGGGTCGGCGACCGGCACCGGCTCGCCGGTCCACCAGGTGATCAGCAGCACCCGTTCGCCGGGCGCGCCGAGCAGCTCGGTGCGGACCAGTCCGGCCGAACCGCGCACCGCGGGCAGCGCCACCTCCCGTACCCAGGAGGCGAGTTCGGCCCCGCGGCCGGTGGCGGCGCGGGCCTCCCACATCGCGGCGACGGTCACTCGGCGCCGCCGGTGAGGGCCTGGTACGCCTGGCCGTGGACGTCGCCGTGCCAGACGTCCGCGGCCGGCACGTGCGCCTCGGTCACCGGCAGCGAGGAGTCCGCGGACAGGTCGAGCGCGGACGGCGTGCGGTCACGCCACACCATCTCGGAGCCCAGCGCGGCCACCATCGCGCCGTTGTCGGTGCACAGGCCCGGCCGGGGCACCCGCAGCCGGATACCGGCCCGGTCGCAGCGCTGCTGGGCCATCTCGCGCAGCCGCGAGTTGGCGGCCACCCCGCCGCCGATCATCAGGTGGTCGACGCCGTTGTCCCGGCACGCCTTGACGGCCTTGCGGGTGAGCACGTCGGTGACGGCCTCCTGGAAGGACGCCGCCACGTCGGCGATCGGCACCTCCTCGCCGGCCCGGCGCTTGGCCTCCACCCAGCGGGCGACGGCGGTCTTCAGGCCGGAGAAGGAGAAGTCGTACGCGGGGTCGTTGCGGCCGCTCAGGCCGCGCGGGAAGGCGATCGCCTTGGGGTCGCCCTCGCGGGCGGTGCGGTCGACCACCGGGCCGCCCGGGAAGCCCAGGCCGAGCACCCGGGCGACCTTGTCGAAGGCCTCGCCGGCCGCGTCGTCGATGGTCGCGCCGAGCGGGCGGACGTCGCTGGTGATGTCCTCGCTGAGCAGCAGCGAGGAGTGCCCGCCGGAGACCAGCAGCGCCATCGTCGGCGACGGCAGTCGGCCGTGCTCCAGCTGGTCGACGCAGATGTGCGAGGCGAGGTGGTTGACCCCGTACAGCGGCTTGTCCAGCGCCCAGGCGTACGCCTTGGCGGCGCTGACACCGACCAGCAGCGCGCCGGCCAGGCCGGGGCCGGCGGTGACCGCGATGCCGTCCAGGTCGCTCGCCTTGACGCCGGCGGTGTCCAGCGCGCGCTGGATGGTCGGGACCATCGCCTCCAGGTGGGCGCGACTGGCGATCTCCGGGACGACGCCGCCGAAGCGGGCGTGGTCGTTGACGCTGGAGGCGACCGCGTCGGCCAGCAGCGTGGTGCCGCGCACGATGCCGACGCCGGTCTCGTCGCAGGAGGTCTCGATGCCGAGGACGAGCGGTTCGTCAGCCATGGCGGGTGTCCTTAAGGTCCTTCGGGTCAGTGCTGGGGTGGTCGAGGCGCATCACCAGCGCGTCGACGTTGGCGGGCTGGTAGTAGCCGCGCCGGATGCCCACCGGTTGGAAGCCGAAGCGCTCGTACAGCTGCTGGGCGCGCGGATTGTCCACCCGTACCTCCAGCAGCAGTTCGGCGCAGCCGCGGCGGGCGGCCTCCCGGATCAGGTCGGTGAGCAGCGCCGCGCCGAGGCCGGCGCCCTGGTGGCGCTGGTCGACGGCGATGGTCTGGACGTCGCCCTCGCCGGCGATCGCCATCAGCCCGGCGTAGCCGACGATGGCGCCGTCCGCGGTGGTGGCGACGGTGTAGTGGCGGGTGCCGCCGGGGTGGGTCTCGGCCAGCTCGGACCAGTACATCCCGGTGGACCAGGCGTCCTCGGGGAAGAGTCGCAGCTCAAGCTCCATCACCGGCGCGATGTCCCACCAGCGCATCGGGCGCAGGGTGGTGCCGTGCTTCACGCCGGGAGCACCGCCTTGCCCCCTAGAACATTCTTGAAGGCAGCCGGCACCTGGGCGTCCGGGCGGCGCAGGTACAGCGGGACGTTCGGCAGCAGCTCGCGGCCGGCCGCCAGCTCGACGGCGGCGAAGCCCGCCAGGGCGCCGGCCGACACGTGCTCGGGGCCGTGCGCGCCGGGGAAGCTCTCGGGGTAGAGCAGCGCGCCGGCGCCGACCGAGCGCGGCTGCGGGGCCAGCTCGGCGGGGCGGTCCACGCCGGGGCCCTCGGTGCGGTGGCCGTCGGCGTCGTAAGAGGCCCAGTAGACCTCCTTGCGGCGCGCGTCGGTGGCCACCGTGAACGGCTGCCCGGCCAGGCCCTCGGCGTGGGCCTGGTGGGCGATCGCGTCCAGGGTGCAGACGCCGTGCACCGGCAGCCCGAGGGCGTGGCCGAGCGCGGCGGCGGTCACCAGGCCGACCCGCAGGCCGGTGTACGGGCCCGGGCCGACGCCCACCGCGATGCCGGTGAGCCGGTGCTTGTCGACGCCGGCCGCCCGCAGGACCTGGTCGATCGCGGGCAGGAGCAGTTCGCCGTGGCGCCGGGCGTCGACCTGATGGGTCTCGGCGAGGACGGCCGTGCCGTCGTGGACGGCGGCGGTGACGGCGGGGGTAGCGGTGTCGAACGCGAGCAGCAGCACGGGTCAAGGTTAGACCGCCGTTCGTCCGACCGGCCGATCGACCAGGTGTGCCATCCAGGAACACACATCCGGGGCGCCGCGACCCGGCCGGACGGACCTGGCACGATGGGGCCGTACGTAAAGGGACGGCGGCGGGAGCGGCACGTGGCGAAGATGGGTCCTGGTGTGGTGGTCACGGGGCTGACCCTGGGGGCCCTGGCGGTGGTGAGCCTGCTGGCCTTCCAGGCCAACGGCGCTCAGGACCGGGCGGCCGGCGCCAAGCCGACCGCCAGCACCACGACGTCCAGCGGGCCGGCCGCCTCCGCGACGCCGAGCGCCTCGGCCACCCCGACGGTCCCGCCGCTGCCGACCATCTCGGGCAGCGGGACCAGGGTGGTCTACTCGATCAGCAGCCACTACGTCTGGCTGATCGACCCGAAGAAGAACCCGCAGGTCACGCCCGGTTTCCCGGTCACCCCGGGCTCGGTCGAGCCGGCTCCGGGCAGTTACTCGGTCTACAGCCGCACCCCGACGACCACCGGGACGGACGGCAAGCAGATCGAGCACGTGGTGCGCTTCGCGCAGCAGAACGGCGTGGTGTTCGGCTTCAGCGCCGCCGTGGACGGCGCGACCCCGACCACCGAGCCGAACGCCAAGACCGGCGGCATCCGCAGCGGCCGCCCGGACGGCCAGTTGCTCTGGGACTTCGCGCCGAACGGCACCAAGGTGGTCGTGGTCGCCTGAGCCCGGCTCGGGCGTGTCAGGCCGCGCGGGGTGTGCCCGTCTCCGGTTCCTCGGCCCGCCGGGGCTCCGGCTCGGGCGGGGTGGACACCGCCTCGGCGGCCGCACAGGCGGCCAGCAGCGCCCGCATCGGCGCCCCCTGGACGCGGCGGGCGGACTCTCCGGCCCCGGCGCCGTGCCCGGCGCGCTTCGGGGCGGGGGTGGTGCTCGACATGGCGCCTCCCTAGTTAGGCAGACCTAACCGCAGCACCCATCCCACCACGCCCGGCACCCCGCCCGCAACACTTCCCGACAGCCTGTCGGCAAAACGGCGCACACCTGGGCGCGGGCCTCAGCCGAGCGCCTCCAGCGCGACACCCGCCCAGCGCGGACCGAGGCCGGTCAGCACCACCCGGCGCGGGTCCAGGTCGTCCTCGTCGGCGGTGTCACCGAGGGCACGCTCGATCCGCACCTCCAGCCGGTCCTCGGACAGCCGCTCGACCTTGCCCTCGCCCCACTCGACCACGACCACCGACTCCGGCAGCGAGACGTCCAGGTCGAGGTCCTCCATCTCGTCCAGGTCCCCGCCGAGCCGGTACGCGTCCACGTGCACCAGCGCCGGGCCGCCGACCAGCGACGGGTGCACCCGGGCGATCACGAAGGTCGGCGAGGTCACCGCCCCGCGCACCCCCAGCCCCTCCCCCAGACCCCGGGTCAGCGTGGTCTTCCCCGCCCCCAGTTCACCGGAGAGCAGCACCAGGTCCCCGGGCCTCAGCAGCGCGGCCAGCTCCCGGCCGAGCCGGCCCATCCGCTCCGGGGTGGGGACGGTGAGAGTGGCGTGCGAGCCCATGCGCGTGTCTTGCCCTTCGGTCCGTACCGGCGTGCCGACCGCCGGCCGCCACCGCTACCGTGCCACATCGCCGGCCCGGCGCGCGCCGGAAGGGGTCAGGGGCCGTCCAGGACCGCCGGGGGAGGCGCGGCGGCGGCGAAGCCTGCGGCCCGGCGCAGCAGCGCCACCAGCTCGTGGTCGACCAGCTCCGGGCGCTCCAGCATCACCAGGTGCCCGGCGCCCTCCACCAGCACCAGCTCCGCGCCGGGCAGCCGCTCGGCCATCGCCTCGCTGTGCGCCGACGGCGTCAGCAGGTCCTTCGTACCGGCCAGCACCAGCGTCGGCAGGCCGCTCAGGGCGGCGAGCGCCGCGTACTTCTCGTGCGCGGCGAACACCGGGTAGAACTCGGCGACCACGTCGATCGGGGTGGCGTCCAGCAGCTGCTCGGCGAACCGCACCACGCCCGGGTCGACGTCCCGCCCGCCGAAGGAGAACCTCCGGTAGAAGACGGCGGCGACGTCCGCACCCAGCCGCCGGCTCGCCTCCACCAGCTCGACTTGACGGCCCAGCAGCCGCATCACCCCGGGCGCGACCTTCTTGAACAGCTTCGCGCCGGCCGACGGCAGGCCGAGGCTGACCTCGTTCCAGTCCCCCGCCAGCGTGCCGATCAGCGCCACCCCGGCGACCCTCTCCCGGAACAGCTCCGGGTGCTGGTCGGCCAGCGCCATCACCGTCATGCCGCCCATCGAGTGGCCCACCAGCACCAGCGGCCCGGTCGGCGCGACGGCGTCGATCACCGCCTTGAGGTCGCCGCCCAGCTGGTCGATGCTGGCCGGCTCACCGGCCAGGAAGGAGCGGGAGCGCTCGGAGCGGCCGTGGCTGCGCTGGTCCCAGAAGACCAGCCGCAGTCCCTCGCGCAGCGCGGCCCGCTGGAAGTGCCAGCTGTCCTGGTTGAGGCAGTAGCCGTGGCAGAACAGCACGGTCAGCGGCTCGGCGCCGGAGGTGCCGCCGTCCGGCTCGGGGCCGGTGCCGTCCAGCTCGACGTACAGCTCGGTGCCGTCCGGCGCGGCCACCGTCCGCGGGCGCCCGCGCAGCGAGCCGTACGGGGCCTCGGCGTCCAGCTCGGCCCGGGCCCGGCGGCGGGTCGCCCGGCCGACGGTCAGCCGCTCTATCGCCACCCCGGCGGCCGCCCCGGCCGCCAGCACGCCGACCGAGATCCCGATCACACCGGCCCGGCTCACCCCGGAGGCCGCGCCGGCCGCCTTGGCCACCGCCGCGACCGGGCCGCTCTCGGCCGGTCCCTCCGTCATGCGCCCGGGCCCTCGGTGCGGCTGCCGCCCAGGTAGCGGCGCGGGACCCTGGCGCCGATCCGGGTCACGATCTCGTACGAGATGGTGCCGCAGGCCCGGCCCCAGTCCTCGGCGGTCGGCTCGCCCTGCTCGCCGTTGCCGAACAGCAGCACCTCGTCGCCGATCGCGGGGGTGTCCCCGCCCAGGTCCACGACGAACTGGTCCATCGCGACCCGGCCGGCGATCGTGCGCCACTTGCCGCCGATCTGCACCGGGCCGGTGCCGCTGGCGTGCCGCGGGATGCCGTCGCCGTAGCCGACCGGGACCAGGCCCAGCGTGGTCGGGCCCGGCGTCACGTAGTGGTGGCCGTAACTGACCCCGTGCCCGCCCGGAACGTGCTTGACCAACGCCAGCCGCGCGGTCAGCGCCATCACCGGGCGCAGCCCGAAGTCGGCCGGCGACCCGACCTCCGGCACCGGCGACAGCCCGTACGCGGCCAGGCCGGTGCGGACCAGGTCGAAGTGCGACTGCGGGAGCAGCAGGGTGGCCGGCGAGTTCGCCAGGTGCCGCACCTCCGGGCGCAGCCCGGCGGCCTCGGCCCGGGCCAGCGCCGCGTGGAAGGAGTCCAGCTGGGCCTGGATCGACGGGTGGCCCGGCTCGTCGGCGGCGGCGAAGTGCGACCAGACGCCGACCACGGTCAGCAGCCCCTCCGCCTCGGCGCGGCGGGCGGCCGCCACCAGGTGCGGCCAGTCGTGCGGCTGGCAGCCGTTGCGGCCCAGACCGGTGTCCGCCTTCAGGTGCACCCGGGCCGGGATGCCGGTCTCCCGGACGGCCGGCAGCAGCTCGTCCAGCGCCCACTGGCCGCTCACCGAGATGTCGATGTCCGCGCGCAGCGCCTCCCGCCACGGCCCGCCCGGCGTCCACAGCCAGCACAGGACGCGGGCCTGCTCCGGGCGGATGCCCGCGGCCCGCAGTGCCAGCGCCTCCTCGGGCGTCGCGCAGCCGAGCCAGCCGACCCCGTTCGCGACCGCCTCGCGGGCGCACTCGACGGCGCCGTGGCCGTAGGCGTCCGCCTTGACCGCGAGCATCACCGCCGAGCTGCCGACGCGCTCGCGCAGCGCGGCGAGGTTGCCGCGCAGGGCGGCCAGATCGATGGTCGCCTCGGCCCTTACGCCGTCGGTCAGGGTGGCCGTGCCGGTCGTGTTCGCAGTTGTCATCAGGGTCAGTCTCCCAGACATCCCGGAGTCCTCGCCGAACGGCCCGTCCGTGCGGCGGCCGGTGCCAGGGCCCCCGGCACCGCGCCGACCTGCGGCGCACCGCTCGTCACCCTGTTCCGGACGCGCACGCAGGACCGATCGGTTCCGCACCGCCCGTCCCCGCCGCACCGCCCGCCCCGGGCCTACGCCTCCCGCACCGCCCGCCACACCGCGGGCAGCGCCTGCGCCACCGCCGGCGCCGTCACCGGCGCGCCCGGGTCGCCCGCCGCGTGGCGGCCCGCCAGGCCGTGCAGGTAGGCGCCCACCGACGCGGCGTCCAGCGGCGACAGGCCGGCCGCCAGCAGGGAGCCCGCCAGGCCGGCCAGGACGTCGCCGCTGCCAGCGGTGGCCAGCCAGGACGTGCCGGTCGGGTTGACCCGGACGGCGCCGCCCGGGTCGGCGATCACCGTGGTGGAGCCCTTGAGCAGGACCGTCGCCCGGTAGGCGGCCGCCAGCCGGCGGACGGTGGCCAGCCGGGCGGCGGCCAGCGAGTCGGCGGACGGCGGCGCGGCGCCGTCGGCGCCCGCGAGCAGCCGGGCGGCCTCGCCGGTGTGCGGGGTGAGCAGGGTGGGGGCCGTCCGGCCGGCCAGCGCGTCCGGGCCGAGCCGGGCCAGCTCGGTCAGCCCGTCCGCGTCCACCAGGACCGGGACGTCGCTCGACAGTGCCTCGGCCAGCGCCTGCCGTGCCCCCTCGCCGCCGCCCGGCCCGACCACCCAGGCCTGCACCCGCCCGGCCCCGGCCGGCCCGCCCTCGGTGACCAGCACCTCCGGGAAGCGCCGCACCACCTCCTCGGCCGCCGTGCCGACGTACCGGACGGCGCCCGCGCCGCCGTGCAGCGCCCCGGCGACCGCCAGCAGCGCCGCGCCCGGGTACGTCGCCGAACCGGCCGCCACCCCGACCACGCCCCGCCGGTACTTGTCGCTCTCGGCGCCCGGCAGCGGCAGCAGCGCCGCCACGTCCGCGTGCTGCAGGGCCGTCACCTCCGGCGCGGGCGGCTCCAGTCCGATCCCGACCAGTTGGACGGCGCCCGCGTAGGAGGCTCCCGGGTCGACCAGCAGGCCCGGCTTGTACGTGCCGAAGCAGACCGTGACGTCCGCGCGCAGCGCCTCGCCCGGCACCTCGCCGGTGTCGGCGTCGACCCCGCTGGGCAGGTCCACGGCCACCACGACCCCGCGCCGCCCGGCCCGCGCGTACGGCCGGGCCCCGTCCCGCAGCCCGCCCCGGCCGCCGATGCCGACGATGCCGTCCAGCACCAGGTCGGCGCGCGAGAAGTCGGCCAGGCCGACTTCCTGATCCAGCACCACCCGCCCGCCGGAAGCCCGCAGCGCGGCCAGCCCGCCCGCGTGCGCACGCTCCGGCGCGAACAGCACCGCCGTCACCCGCGCGCCCCGCCGGGCCAGCGCCGCCCCGGCGTACAGGGCGTCACCCCCGTTGTCCCCGCTGCCGGCCAGCACCACCACCCGACTGCCGTACACCCGCCCCCGACGCCCCGCCAGCAGCCGGGCGCAGGTCGCCGCCAGCCCGGCGGCCGCCCGCTGCATCAGCGTCCCCTCCGGCAGCCGCGCCATCAGCGCGGCCTCGGCGGCCCGGACGACTTCCACCCGATGGGCATGACGCATGCGAGGGCTCCTTCAGCAGTCGACGTACCGCCGACGCTAGCCCGCGCCACCGCCCCACGGCAGGCCGAGCTGCGGGACACTTTCGAGTGACAACCACTTCGATCCCCCACCGGTGCCGGTCCGTACGCCTAGCTTGTGGCTCGACACGGACCCACAGGAGGGGGAAGGGCCATGGTCGCCATGCCGGCAGTCGAGTACCCGCTGAGCGAGGACAGTCTTCTCCAGCCGTTTCTGGAGTTGGACACCCCGCTGGGGAGCAAGGCCGAATTCATCGAGGGGGAGATCGTCGTGACGCCGCCGCCGGACGGACCGCACGACGGTGCGGTATCGAAGCTCAACAAGCAGTTCTTCCGGAACGCCGCGATCGATCTGGACATCGCAGGCACCAAGGGTCTTGTCACTCCCAAAGGCCGGCTCATCCCCGACGGCACGGTGGTACCGGCCGGCCACTTCGACCATCTGGATTCCTGGGCCCCGACTGAAGGCGTCCTCCTCGTCTTCGAGGTCACCTCGATCAACCCGCACAAGGACCGCGAACCCAAGCGCCGCGGCTACGCCGCCGCAGGCATCCCGTGCTACCTGCTGGTCGACCGCAGTGAGGGCATGGTCACGCTGTTCACCAAACCCGAGGGCGAGGACTACATCACCCGCACGCAGGTCGAGTTCGGCAAGCCGATCGACCTGCCCGCCCCCTTCTCCTTCACGCTCGACACGGCGCCCCTGCGGTAGGGCACAGCCACCGCAGGGGCACCACGCCGTACTACTCGACGGTGACCGACTTGGCCAGGTTGCGCGGCTGGTCGACCTCGTGGCCCTTGGCCGTCGCCAGCTCGCACGCGAAGACCTGGAGCGGCACGGTGGAGACCAGCGGCTGGAGCAGGGTCGGGGTGACCGGGATGCGGATCAGGTGGTCCGCGTACGGGACGACCGCCTCGTCGCCCTCCTCCGCGATCACGATGGTGCGGGCGCCACGGGCCCGGATCTCCTGGATGTTGGAGACGATCTTGTCGTGCAGGATCGACCGCCCGCGCGGCGAGGGGACGACCACGACGACCGGCAGCCCCTCCTCGATCAGCGCGATCGGGCCGTGCTTGAGCTCGCCCGCCGCGAAGCCCTCGGCGTGCATGTACGCCAGCTCCTTGAGCTTGAGCGCGCCCTCCAGGGCCACCGGGAAGCCGACGTGACGGCCGAGGAACAGCACCGAGCGCGCGTCGGCGAGCGAGCGGGCCAGCTCGCGCACCGGCTCCATGGTCTCCAGGACCTGCTCGACCTGCTTGGGCGCGTCGCTGAGCTCCTTGATGACGGCGAGGATCTCGTCTCCCCACTTGGTGCCGCGCACCTGGCCCAGGTAGAGGGCGACCAGGTAGCAGGCGACCAGCTGGGTCAGGAACGCCTTGGTGGAGGCGACGGCGACCTCGGGGCCGGCGTGGGTGTACAGCACCGCGTCCGACTCGCGCGGGATGGTGGAGCCGTTGGTGTTGCAGATCGCCAGTACCTTGGCGCCCTGCTCCCGGGCGTGCCGCAGGGCCATCAGGGTGTCCATGGTCTCGCCGGACTGGGAGATGGCGATGACCAGCGTGCCCGGGCCCATGATCGGGTCGCGGTAGCGGAACTCGGAGGCGACCTCGACCTCGCAGGGGATGCGGGTCCAGTGCTCGATCGCGTACTTGGCGATCATGCCGGCGTGGAAGGCGGTGCCGCAGGCGACGATGACGACCTTGTCGACCGAGCGCAGGTCGGCGTCGGAGATGCGCAGCTCGTCGAGGATGAGCCGGCCGTCGGTGCCGATCCGGCCGAGGAGGGTGTCGGCGACGGCCTTCGGCTGCTCGGCGATCTCCTTGAGCATGAAGTAGTCGTAGCCGCCCTTCTCGGCGGCCGAGGCGTCCCAGTCGACGTGGTACTCGCGCACGTCGGCCGGGGTGCCGTCGAAGTTGGTCACCGTGACGCCGTCCCGGCGCAGCTCGACGACCTGGTCCTGACCCAGCTCGACGGCCTCGCGGGTGTGCGCGATGAACGCGGAGACGTCGGAGGCGAGGAAGTTCTCGCCCTCGCCGCGCCCGACCACCAGCGGCGAGTTGCGGCGGGCGCCGACGACCACGTCCGGCGCGTCGGCGTGCACGGCGACGAGGGTGAAGGCGCCGTCGAGGCGGCGGCAGACCACGCGCATGGCCTCCGCGAGGTCGCCGTCGTAGGCCTCGCCGAGCAGGTGCGCGACGACCTCGGTGTCGGTCTCGGAGCGGAGGGTGTGGCCGCGCTCGGCGATCTCGGCCCGCAGCTGGGCGAAGTTCTCGATGATGCCGTTGTGCACCACGGCCACCCGGAGGTGGTCGTCCAGGTGGGGGTGGGCGTTGGCGTCCGTCGGGCCGCCGTGGGTGGCCCAGCGGGTGTGGCCGATGCCGGTGGTGCCGCCGGGCAGAGGGGTCTCGGCGAGCGACTTCTCCAGGTTGGCGAGCTTGCCGGCCCGCTTGTCGGTGACCAGACTCCACTGCCCGTCGGAGTCCTGCGCCTGCACCGCGACACCGGCCGAGTCGTAGCCCCGGTACTCCAGTCGCTGCAGGCCTGCGATTACTACGTCGAGGGCGGACTGCGCGCCCACGTATCCAACAATTCCGCACATGCGTGCCAGCATAAGGGCGGTTCTGAGGCCCTTTTCCCGATTCCCGCGAACAGTGCGTGACCGACACCACAACCACGGTGAACGCCGCCACGGCTCACAATGGAGCATGTGCTGACCGAACTCTGTACGCGGGGCGCCGCCACGCCCGGCCCGTCGCCGTCCCCCTACGTGGACCTCAGTCGGGCCGAGTGGAGCGCACTGCGCGAGCGTACGCCGCTGCCGCTGACCGCCGAGGAGGTGGAACGGCTACGCGGCCTCGGTACCGCCCTCGACCTGGACGAGGTCCGCGACGTCTACCTGCCGCTGTCCCGGCTGCTGAACCTGTACATCCACGCCACGCACGAGCTGCGCGGCACGCTGGGCACCTTCCTGGACACGCCGGACACCGAGCGCACCCGCACCCCGTTCATCATCGGGGTGGCCGGCTCGGTCGCGGTCGGCAAGTCGACGACGGCCCGCCTGCTCCAGGCCCTGCTCGCCCGCTGGCCCGAGCATCCGCGGGTCGAGCTGGTGACCACGGACGGCTTCCTGCTGCCCAACGCCGAGCTGCGCCGCCGGGGCCTGATGGCCCGCAAGGGCTTCCCGGAGTCGTACGACCGCCGGGCGCTGATGCGCTTCGTGGCGGACGTGAAGGCGGGCAAGGAGCGGGTCACCGCGCCGGTGTACTCGCACCTGGTGTACGACATCGTGCAGGGCGAGCGGCTCACCGTGGAGCGCCCGGACATCCTGATCGTCGAGGGCCTGAACGTGCTCCAGCCGGCCCTGCCCGGCAGCGACGGGCGCACCCGGCTGGCGGTGGCCGACTACTTCGACTTCTCGATCTACGTCGACGCCCGCACCGACGACATCGAGCACTGGTACCTGGACCGCTTCCGCAAGCTCCGGCAGACCGCCTTCCAGGACCCGAACTCCTACTTCCGCCGCTTCACCGAGGTGCCGGAGGAGGAGGCGATGGAGTACGGCCGGCAGGTCTGGCGCACCATCAACAAGCCGAACCTGCTGGAGAACGTGCTGCCGACCCGCGGCCGGGCCACCCTGATCCTCCAGAAGGGGGCGGACCACAAGGTCCGCCGGGCGCTGCTGCGCAAGCTCTGACACCGATGCGACGGAAGGGGGGCCCCCCCCCGCGGGGGGCCCGCCCGCGGGGCGGGGGGGGCCCCCCGGCGGGGTGGGTTAAAAAAAAACCAGCCCCCCCCAAAACAAAGGAT
>NZ_JBHXTQ010000021.1:16625-96897 GCF_042677305.1 Kitasatospora sp. NPDC127121
CCTTGATCCTCCTGATGGGGGCGCACCACACGGTCCGCGGGGCGCTGCTGCGCAAGCTCTGACACCGTTGCGAGGGACGGGGCCCCGCCGGGGGGGGGCCCCCTTCCGTCGTGCCGGGCTCAGCCCAGGTGCGTCCGCACGGCCTCGGCCAGCCGCTGCGCGACGGACTCGGCCTGCACCGGGTCGGCGGCCTCGACCATGACCCGGACCAGCGGCTCGGTGCCGGACGGGCGCAGCAGCACCCGGCCGGTGGAGCCCAGTTCGGCCTCGGCCTCGGCGACCGCGGCGGCCAGCTCGACGCTGGTGTTCACCCGGCTCTTGTCGACGCCCTTGACGTTGATCAGCTGCTGCGGCAGACGGGTCATCACGGCGGCCAGGTCGGCCAGCGGCTGCTTGGTGCTGGCCAGGCGGGCACCCAGCATGAGGCCGGTCAGGGTGCCGTCGCCGGTGGTGGCGTGGTCGAGCAGGATGACGTGGCCGGACTGCTCGCCGCCCAGCGCGAAGCCGTGCTCCTTCATCGCCTCCAGCACGTAGCGGTCGCCGACGGCGGTCTCCACCAGGTCGACGCCCTCGCGCTCCATCGCCAGCTTGAAGCCGAGGTTGGACATCA
Organism: Kitasatospora sp. NPDC127121; assembly: GCF_042677305.1. Lineage (NCBI taxonomy): Bacteria > Bacillati > Actinomycetota > Actinomycetes > Kitasatosporales > Streptomycetaceae > Kitasatospora > Kitasatospora sp. NPDC127121. The sequence continues at coordinate 17,236 of NZ_JBHXTQ010000021.1, forward strand.
CGGTGGCCACTGCGGTGTTGCGGCGCAGGGTGCCGGCGTCCTTCATGGCGACGGCCAGGATGGCGATGATCTGGTCACCGTCCACCTCGTTGCCGTCGGCGTCGGCGGCCAGACAGCGGTCGGCGTCGCCGTCGAGGGCGATGCCGAGGTCGGCGCGGTACTCCGTCATGGCGGCCTGCAGCCGGTCCAGGTGGGTGGAGCCGACGCCGTCGTTGATGTTGAGGCCGGTGGGCTCCGCCCCCAGGGTGTGGACGACCTCGGCGCCGGCCCGGGCGAAGGCCTCGGGGGCGACGTAGGCGGCCGCGCCGTGGGCGCCGTCGATGACGACCTTGATGCCGTCGAGGCGGTTGGGCAGCACGCCGATCAGGTGGGCGACGTACTTGTCGAAGCCCTCGGTGTACTCGCGCACCCGGCCGACGGCGGCGCCGGTCGGCCGGTTCCAGTCCTCGCTGCCGAGCGTGTGCGTGCGGTAGTGGGCCTCGATCGCGTCCTCGATGCGGTCGTCCAGCTTGTGGCCGCCGCGGGCGAGGAACTTGATGCCGTTGTCGGGCATCGCGTTGTGGCTGGCGGAGAGCATCACGCCGAAGTCGGCGCCGAGCGCGCCGGTGAGGTACGCCACGGCCGGGGTCGGCAGCACGCCGACCCGGAGCACGTCGACGCCGGCGCTCGCCAGGCCGGCGATGACGGCGGCCTCCAGGAACTCGCCCGAGGCACGCGGGTCCCGGCCGACCACCGCGACCGGCCGGTGGCCCTCGAAGGCGCCGGCCTCGCCGAGCACATGGGCCGCCGCGACCGACAGCCCGAGCGCGAGCTCGGCCGTCAGGCCCACGTTGGCCACCCCGCGCACGCCGTCCGTACCGAAGAGTCGTCCCACTGTCCCGTCCTCCATCACCACTGCTCGGAACCCAACCGATGGCACCCGGCCGCCGCACGATAGCCGGGGAACACGTCGCCCCGGAGTACACGTGGTACTCCGGGGCGACGGTTCGCGCAACCAGGGGGTGCGCCGCCAGGGCGGGCCGCACCCCCAGGGGCGCGATTAGCGCTTGCTGTACTGCGGCGCCTTGCGGGCCTTCTTGAGACCGGCCTTCTTGCGCTCGACGGCGCGGGCGTCACGGGTCAGGAAGCCGGCCTTCTTCAGCGCGCCGCGGTTGTTGTCCACGTCGGCCTCGTTCAGGGCACGGGCCACGCCGAGGCGCAGCGCGTAGGCCTGGCCGGAGACGCCGCCACCGGAGATGCGGGCGACGACGTCGTAACGGCCGTCAAGCTCGAGGAGCTTGAAGGGCTCGTTCACGGTCTGCTGGTGCACCTTGTTGGGGAAGTAGTTCTCCAGGGTGCGACCGTTGATCTTCCACTGGCCGGTGCCGGGGACGATGCGCACGCGGGCGATCGCCTCCTTGCGACGGCCGAGGCCGGCGCCCGGGATGGCCTCGCCGAAGCGGCCGGCCAGCGACTCGGAGGTGTACTCGCCCTCGGAGGTGTACTCGCCCTCGACAGCCTCAACGGCCTCGTCGAAGTCGACCTCAAGGGTCTCGGTGGTTTCAGTGGTCTCGGCCACGGTGTTCCTCAGCTCTTTTCAGTGTTGGGGGGCTTGGTGGCCGAATTACTGCGCGACCTGGGTGATCTCGAACGGCACCGGCTGCTGGGCAGCGTGCGGGTGCTGGTCGCCCGAGTAGACCTTCAGCTTCGAGAGCATCTGGCGGCCCAGGCTGTTCTTGGGGATCATGCCCTTGATGGCCTTCTCGACGGCCTTCTCCGGGTTGTTCGCCAGCAGGTCGTCGTAGCGCACCGACCGCAGACCACCCGGGAAGCCAGAGTGGCGGTAGGCCAGCTTCTGGGTCTTCTTGTTACCGGACAGGTGCACCTTGTCGGCGTTGATGATGATGACGAAGTCACCAGTGTCAACGTGCGGCGCGTAGATCGCCTTGTGCTTACCCCGGAGGAGGTTGGCGGCCTGGGAAGCCAGGCGGCCGAGCACGACGTCGTTCGCGTCGATGACGTGCCACTGACGCTGGACGTCGCCGGGCTTGGGGCTGTACGTACGCACGGTCGTATGCCTTCGCTTTTCAGTGAGTGAGTCCTGACAGGAGCACCTGGGACGGCAGAGCAGCCTGGTCAACCTTGGACGCAATTCAAGGGGGACCGCTGGTCGTCGAACCTGATGTCTCCGGCGTACCGACCTCTCACGTGAGATAGAGCGAGCCAATACGCACATCAAGCGTCCAGGTTACCGGGCGGGCGGGTGGGGGTCAAAAATCGGCTTCCCCCACCCCCGCCGTCACTCAGCGTTCGCGCTCCACCCGGCTGACGTCCCAGACCGGCTCGGGCGACTCGTAGACCCGGCCGTCGGCGCCGAACACCAGGTAGCGGTCGAAGGTCTTGGCGAACCAGCGGTCGTGGGTGACGCACAGCACGGTGCCGTCGAAGGCCTCCAGCCCGGCCTGCAGCGCCTCGGCGCTGTCCAGGTCCAGGTTGTCGGTCGGCTCGTCGAGCAACAGGGCCGTCACGCCGGAGAGTTCGAGCTTGAGGATCATCAGCCGGGCCTGCTGCCCACCGGACAGCGACTCGAACTTCTGCTCCTCCTGCCGGTCCAGCTCGTAGCGGCGCAGCGCGCCCATCGCGGCGCTGCGGCTGAGCGCGTGCTCCTCCTCGACGATCGAGCGCACCGTCCGGCCGAACAGCTCCGGGTGGGCGTGGGTCTGCCGGAAGTGACCGGGGACGACCCGGGCGCCGAGCTTCCAGGTGCCGGTGTGCGCGACGCTCTCGTCGCCCGCCAGCAGCCGCAGGAAGTGCGACTTGCCGGAGCCGTTGGAGCCGAGCACGGCAACCCGCTCGCCGTAGAACACCTCCAGGTCGAAGGGCTTCATCAGGCCGGTGAGCTCCAGCTGCTCCACGGTGAAGGAGCGCACGCCGGTACGCCCGCCCTTGAGCCGCATGGTGATGCTCTGCTCGCGCGGGGGCTCCTCCGGGCGGCCGGCCTCCTCGAACTTCTTCAGCCGGGTCTGGGCGGCGGCGTAGCGGGTGGCGAGCGCGTGGCTGACGGAGGCCGCCTGGCGCAGGGTGACGACCAGCTTCTTGAGCTTGGCGTGTTCCTCGTCCCAGCGCCGGCCCAGCTCCTCGAAGCGCGCGAAGCGGTCCTTGCGGGCCTCGTGGAAGCTGTCGAAGCCGCCGCCGTGCACCCAGACGCTGCTCCCGGCCGCGCCGGACTCGACGGCAATGATCTTGTCGGCGGCCTCGGAGAGCAGCTCGCGGTCGTGCGAGATGAACAGGACGGTCTTCGAGGTGGCCTTGAGGGCCTCCTCCAGCCAGCGCTTGCCCGGGACGTCCAGGTAGTTGTCGGGCTCGTCGAGCAGCAGCACCTCTTCGGGGCCGCGCAGCAGCGCCTCCAGGACGAGCCGCTTCTGCTCGCCGCCCGAGAGGGTGTTCAGGCCGCGCCACTGGGCCTTGTCGAAGGGCATCCCGAGGGCCGCCATGGTGCAGACGTCCCAGTCGGTCTCGTAGTCGTAGCCGCCGACGTCGGCCCAGTCGGAGAGCGCCTGGGCATAGGCCATCTGGGTCTTCTCGTCGTCCTGGGCGATCATCGCCAGTTCGGCGGCGTCCACCGCGCGGGCGGCGACGGCGATCCGCGCGGGGGCGACGGACACCAGCAGGTCGCGGACCGAGGCGTCCGGCGCCAGCGCGCCCGGGGTGGCCCGCTCGTCCTCGCGGCCGGTGGTGCCGACGAACTGGCGCATCACGCCGAGCCCGCCGCTGATCGTCACCGTGCCGCCGTGCGGCTGGAGGTCCCCCGCGATCATCCGCAGCAGGGTGGTCTTGCCGGCCCCGTTGGCGCCGACCAGGGCGACCGCGGCGCCCTCACCGACCCGGAAGGACGCGTCGTCGAACAGCACCCGCCCGTCCGGCAGGTAGTACTCCAGGTGCGAAATCTCGACGTGTCCCATGCGGACGATTGTCCCAAGCCGATGCGCCTGGCCCAAACGGATTACCCGACGGGCGGCTGACCGGGCAGTGTGCGCAGCCGCCTGGCCTGGCGGTTCCGCTCGGCGAGCTGGTCGTCCGGCGGGTAGCCGACTTCCTCAAGGGTGAGCCCGTACGGCCGGATCACGTTGACGGCCGAGTTGCGGACCCCGCCGGCCAGCACCTCGCCGGGGAACTCCACCGGCCGGTGCCCGTCGCCGACCAGCAGCATCGCCCCGACCAGCGCCCGGACCATGTTGTGGCAGAACGCGTCGGCGCGGACGGTGGCGACCGCCAGCGAGCCCTCCTGGGCGGCGTAGGAGTCCACCGGGACGCGGTCCCAGTGCAGCTCCAGCAGGGTGCGGATGGTGGTGGCGCCCTCGCGCTTCTTGCAGTACGCGGCGAAGTCGTGCTCGCCGAGCAGCAGCTTCGCGGCCTCGTTCATCCGGTCGACGTCCAGCGGGCGGTCGTGCCAGAGCACGTGCCCGCGCAGCAGCGGGTCGACCCCGCCGGGGTGGTCGGCGACCCGGTAGGCGTAGCGGCGCCAGATCGCCGAGAAGCGGGCGTCGAACCCGGCCGGCGCCTCGCCGACCCGGTAGATCCGGATGTCCCCGGGCAGCCGGCCGGCCAGCCGGCGCATCAGCTTCTCGCGGTGCGCCTCCCACAGCTCGGCCGGCAGGTCGACGTGCGCGACCTGGCCGCGGGCGTGCACCCCGGCGTCGGTGCGCCCGGCCACGGTCAGCGGGAACAGCTCGGGGCTGCGGGTGACGATCTGCAGCGCGCTCTCGATCTCCTCCTGGACCGTCCGGCGGCCGCCGCGCTGGCGGGCCCAGCCGGAGAACTCGGCGCCCTGGTAGGCGAGATCGAGCCGGACCCGGACGCACCCGTCGGCCGGGCCGTCCTTCACCGGCGGCTGCTCGGCGCAATCGTTGACCACAATCCACTCCAGACAGAAGGAACGGGCCCGCTCCCCCACGGATGGGAGAGCGGGCCCGCGACCACACCTAGCGGTGTCAGGCCTGCTCGGCCTCGACGGCCTCGTCGGCCTTGGCCTCGACCTTGGCGTCGGCCTCCTTGACGGCGCGCTTGGTGGCGCCCTCGGCCTCGCCGACGGCGGTCTGCGCGACGGTCAGCGCCTCGACCAGCTCGATCACGGCCATCGGGGCGTTGTCGCCACGACGGGGACCGATCTTGGTGATACGGGTGTAACCACCCGGGCGGTTCTCGTAGCGCGGCGCGATCTCGGTGAAGAGGGTGTGCAGCACGGCGATGTCGGTGATCGTCTTGCGCACCAGGCGACGGTTGTGGATGTCGCCCTTCTTCGCCTTGGTGATCAGCTTCTCCGCCAGCGGGCGCATCCGACGGGCCTTGGCCTCGGTCGTGGTGATGCGGCCGTACTGGAACAGCTCCCGGCACAGACCGGCGAGCAGCAGCGGCTCGTGGTGCGGGCCGCCGCCGAGGCGGGCACCCTTGGTGGGACGCGGCATGGATGACTCCTTGAATCTCCGACTACGGCCGTATCAGGTACCGCAGCGGGCGTCCGGGCACTGTTGCCCGGACGACTTTCACGACGACGGGGGCGGTCCGGTGGAACCGCCCCCGCGGCCAAATCTCTTAGTACTGCTCGGTCTCGGCGTAACCCGCGTCGTCCAGGTCGTCGGCGCCGAAGGCGTCGGCGGCGGCGGTCGGGTCGAACCCGGGCGGGCTGTCCTTGAGGGCCAGGCCCATGCCGGCCAGCTTCGCCTTGACCTCGTCGATCGACTTCGCACCGAAGTTGCGGATGTCGAGCAGGTCGGCCTCGGAGCGGGCGACGAGCTCACCCACGGTGTGGATGCCCTCGCGCTTGAGGCAGTTGTAGGAGCGGACGGTGAGTTCCAGCTCCTCGATCGGCAGCGCCAGGTCGGCGGCCAGGGCGGCGTCCGTCGGGGACGGGCCCATGTCGATGCCCTCGGCGTCGATGTTCAGCTCGCGGGCGAGACCGAACAGCTCCACCAGGGTCTTGCCGGCCGAGGCCATGGCGTCACGCGGACGCATGGCGGGCTTGGTCTCGACGTCGACGATCAGCTTGTCGAAGTCGGTCCGCTGCTCGACACGGGTGGCCTCGACCTTGTAGGTGACCTTCAGCACGGGGCTGTAGATCGAGTCGACCGGGATGCGGCCGATCTCCTGGCCGGAGGCCTTGTTCTGGACGGCGGAGACGTAGCCGCGACCGCGCTCGACGGTCAGCTCCATCTCCAGCTTGCCCTTGCCGTTCAGCGTGGCGAGGACCAGCTCCGGGTTGTGCACCTCGACACCCGCCGGCGGGGCGATGTCGGCGGCGGTGACGACACCCGGGCCCTGCTTGCGCAGGTACATCACGACCGGCTCGTCGTGCTCCGAGGAGACGACCAGCTGCTTGATGTTGAGGATGAGGTCGGTCACGTCCTCCTTGACGCCCGGCACGGTGGTGAACTCGTGCAGGACGCCGTCGACGCGGATGCTGGTGACAGCGGCACCCGGGATCGACGACAGGAGCGTGCGGCGCAGGGAGTTGCCGAGGGTGTAGCCGAAGCCCGGCTCCAGCGGCTCGATCACGAACCGCGAGCGGAACTCGTCGACGACCTCTTCGGTCAGCGAGGGGCGCTGAGCGATAAGCATGGGGGGTATTCCTCCAGTTGTCTTCGGCACCCACTATTTGATGCCGACAGGACCAAGCGTACGGGGTCCCGCGAACAGCGACGAATCACCGCGTGGGACCCCGTACGAAGGTTCAAAGCAGGTACTGCGAGCCCGAAGGCGCTGCGTCAGACGCGGCGGCGCTTCGGCGGACGGCAGCCGTTGTGCGGGGTGGGGGTGACGTCCTGGATCGAGCCGACCTCCAGGCCGGTGGCCTGGAGCGAGCGGATCGCGGTCTCGCGGCCGGAGCCCGGACCCTTGACGAAGACGTCAACCTTGCGCATGCCGTGCTCCTGCGCGCGACGGGCAGCGGCCTCGGCGGCCATCTGCGCGGCGAACGGGGTGGACTTGCGCGAGCCCTTGAAGCCGACGTGACCGGCGGAGGCCCAGGAGATCACGTTGCCCGCGGGGTCGGTGATCGAAACGATGGTGTTGTTGAACGTGCTCTTGATGTGCGCGTGGCCGTGAGCGACGTTCTTCTTTTCCTTGCGGCGGATCTTCTTCGCGCCGGCAGCCTGACGACCCTTGGGGGGCATAAGTCTGTTCTCCTACTGAGGTGGTCGGTCCGCTGACCCGCGGGCCGGAGGGATGTCCGGTTACGGGACGGACTACTTCTTGCCCGGCTTCTTCTTGCCGGCGATCGCGCGACGCGGGCCCTTGCGGGTACGCGCGTTGGTGTGGGTGCGCTGACCGCGGACCGGCAGGCCACGGCGGTGACGCAGACCCTCGTAGCAGCCGATCTCGACCTTGCGGCGGATGTCGGCGGCCACCTCACGGCGGAGGTCACCCTCGACCGTGTAGTTGGCGTCGATGTACTGGCCCAGCTTCACGAGGTCTTCCTCGGAGATGTCGCGAACGCGGACATCCGGGTTGACACCGGTCTCGACCAGGGTCTGCTGGGCGCGGGTACGGCCGATGCCGTACACGTAGGTAAGGGCGATCTCGATCCGCTTCTCACGGGGGAGATCAACGCCGGCGAGGCGTGCCATTCAAGGCTCCTGTGCTTTTTCAGAGGTCTTGCGTGCTACCTACTCCTTCGCCTCTCGACGATGGAGCCCCGGCCTCTGACCGGGGGTGGCAGTCCGTCCCTTCGTGGGGGCGGATCGGGTAGCCCGCTTATGACGTTTTCGCGTCGCGCGAAGTACTACGAGAAATGCTGGGGAGAGATCAGCCCTGGCGCTGCTTGTGGCGCAGGTTGTCGCAGATCACCATGACCCGGCCGTGGCGGCGGATCACCTTGCACTTGTCGCAGATCTTCTTGACGCTCGGCTTGACCTTCATGTTCAGGTTCTCCGGGTCTAGATCTGACGTTCTTACTTGTAGCGGTAGACGATCCGCCCGCGCGTGAGGTCGTAGGGGCTGAGCTCCACGACGACCCGGTCGTCCGGCAGGATGCGGATGTAGTGCATGCGCATCTTGCCACTGATGTGCGCGAGGACCTTGTGACCGTTCTGCAGCTCGACCCTGAACATCGCGTTCGGAAGAGACTCGATCACGGTGCCCTCGATCTCAATGGCGCCTTGCTTCTTAGCCATGAACTGCGAGATCCACCTTCCGGGACCGGCTACCGTATGCGGCACGCTCGTGCGAACCTGGGTTCACCCCGCCCCCGAAGGGAAGAGGGCGTGCTGAAGCACGCTACGAGTGAGCCGACGGTCCATCCTACGCCAGCGCGCCCGGTGGGCCAAAACGAGATCCCCCGAAGGCGGCCACCGTGACGTTCCGGCTGGTCCCGGCGGGTCAGAACCCGGCGGTGACCTTCAGCGGCTCGACGTGGGCGGTGCAGGCCGCGCAGCGGCGGGCGGCCTCGGGGATCTCGGTCAGGCACTCGGGGCAGGGCCGCTTGGGGGTCTTCGCCTTCTTCGGCAGGTACCGCGCGGTCGCCTTGGTGACCGGCAGCACGACGCAGAAGTACAGCACCGCCGCGGTCATCACGAAGGCGATCAGCACGTTGAGGAACTGGCCGTACGGGAAGGTGACCCCGGCCACCGTCGCCTTGTACGAGCTGAAGTCGCCGGCCGCGCCGACCACGACGCCGACCAGCGGGGTGAGGAAGGCCGACACGAAGCCGGTCACCACGCCGGTGAACGCGGCACCGATGACGACGCCGACCGCCATGTCGACCACGTTGCCGCGCATCATGAAGTCGCGGAATCCCTTGAGCACTGCACTCTCCCGATCGATCGAAGCTGCTGAAGCCGCTACTGAAGCCGCTGCCAGCCGATAAAAATAGGACAAAAGCCCTGGGGGTCCAAACCCCCAGGGCCCTGATCCCTTGTCAGCAGCGGAAGTTGGCCGCTCAGCCGACCGTCGTGAGACTAACCGAGCGGGTCCGGGGCGGCGGTGATGCCCAGCTTCGCGAGCTCCGCCTTGCCGCCGTCGAAGGCCGTCAGGACCAGCGGGCCCTGCTCGGTGACGGCCACCGAGTGCTCCCAGTGCGAGGCCCAGGTGCCGTCGTTGGTGACGACCGTCCAGTCGTCCTCCAACACGGCGGTGTGCGGGGTGCCCAGCGAGACCATCGGCTCGATCGCCAGCACGGTGCCGGGGATCAGCTTCGGGCCCTTGCCGCGGCCGCGCTCGACGTAGTTCAGCACGTGCGGCTCCATGTGCATCGCGGTGCCGATGCCGTGGCCGCCGTAGCCCTCGGTGATGCCCCACTTGCCCTTGGGGGGCAGCGGCTGGCGGCGGATGAAGCCCTCGATCGCCTTGGAGACGTCGACCAGGCGGTTGTTCTTCTTCATCTGGGCGATACCGGCCCACATCGAGCCCTCGGTCACCCGGCTCAGCATCTCGACCTCGGGACGGACCTCGCCGACCGCCACGGTGATCGCCGCGTCGCCGTGCCAGCCGTCCAGGATGGCGCCGCAGTCGATCGAGATGACGTCGCCCTCCTGGAGCACCCGGTCACCGGGGATGCCGTGCACGACCTCGTTGTTCACCGAGGCGCAGATCACCCCGGGGAACCACAGACCGCCGTGGTCGGCGCGGAAGTTGGAGGTCGCACCGTGGTCGGTGATGACCTTGTCCGCGATGTCGTTGAGCTCCTGGGTGGTCACCCCCGGGGCGACCGCCTCCCGGCAGGCCTTCAGCGCCTCGGCGACGACCAGCCCGGCCGCTCGCATCTTCGCGATCTGCTCGGGGGTCTTGATCTCCACCATCTGGTCACGCCTTCCACGTTCTGTTTGCCACTGCCTACCACCGTACGACGCCGTACGGCCGCGCCGCCCGGGATCGGGGAGCGCGGCCGTACGGCGTCGCCGGGAAACTCAGTTGTCCTGCTTCAGCGCCTCGATCGCGCGCCGGGTGACCTCGTCCACCTTGCCGAGGGCCGAGATGGTCGCCACCAGGCCCTGCTGGACGTAGTAGTCGATGATCGGCTCGGTCTCCGTGTGGTAGACCTCCAGCCGGGTGCGCACCTTGTCCTCGGTGTCGTCCGAGCGCTGGTACAGCTCGCCGCCGCACTCGTCGCAGACGCCCGCGGCCTTCGGCGGGTTGTAGTCCACGTGGAAGACGTGGCCCCCGTCGTTGCGGCACAGGCGGCGGCCGGCGATCCGGCGGACCACCTCGTCCTCGGGGACCTCCAGGTCCAGCACGCCGTCCAGCTTGATCCCCTGCTCGACGAGGAACTCGTCGAGCGCCTTGGCCTGGCCGAGGTTGCGGGGGAAGCCGTCGAGCAGGAAGCCGCCTGCGGCGTCCTCCTGGAGCATGCGGTCCTTGGCCATCCCGATGGTGACCTCATCCGGCACCAGACGGCCCGCGTCCATGTAGCTCTTGGCCTCGAGCCCCAGCGGGGTGCCCTGACCGATGTTGGCGCGGAACAGGTCGCCGGTGGAGATGTGGGGAATGGACAGGGTCTTGGCGAGCAGGTGCGCCTGAGTACCCTTCCCGGCCCCGGGAGGACCAACGAGGACGATACGCATCAGCGGAGGAACCCTTCGTAATTGCGCTGCTGGAGCTGGCTCTCGATCTGCTTCACAGTTTCGAGTCCGACGCCGACGACGATGAGCACGCTGGTGCCGCCGAACGGGAAGTTGGTCTGCTGTCCGAAGGCGACCAGGGCGATCATCGGGATCAACGCGATCAGGCCCAGGTAGAGCGAACCCGGCCACGTGATTCGGGTCAGCACGTAGTTCAGGTACTCGGCCGTCGGTCGGCCGGCCCGGATGCCCGGGATGAAGCCACCATACTTCTTCATATTGTCGGCAACTTCTTCGGGGTTGAAGGAGATCGCGACGTAGAAGAAGGCGAAGAAGACGATCAGCAGGAAGTAGGTCGCCATGTAGATCGGGTGGTCGCCCTTGACGAAGTGCTGGGTGACCCACACCGCCCAGCCCGACTGGCTACCGGTCAGCTGGACCACCAGGGCCGGGATGTACAGCAGCGACGAGGCGAAGATGACCGGGATGACACCGGCCTGGTTCACCTTGAGCGGGATGTAGGTCGACGTGCCGCCGAACGCCCGCCGGCCGATCATCCGCTTCGCGTACTGCACCGGGATCCGGCGCTGGGCCTGCTCGACGAAGATGACCAGCATCACAACGATGATGCCGACCGCGACCACGGACAGGAACTCGACCCAGCCGCCACCGATGGTGCCGGAGCCCTTGATCGCCCACATCGAGGACGGGAACTGCGCGGCGATCGAGGTGAAGATCAGCAGCGACATGCCGTTGCCGATGCCGCGGTCCGTGATCAGCTCGCCCAGCCACATGATCACCGTGGTGCCGGCGGTCATCGTGATCACCATGACGGCGATCCGGAACACGCTCGTGTCCGGGACGATCTGGTTGCCCACCGGGCAGCCGGAGAACAGCGCGCCGCTGGAGGCCGTCGCCACGATGCCGGTGCCCTGGAGCACGGCGAGCGCGATGGTCAGGTAGCGGGTGTACTGGGTGATCTTCGTCTGGCCGGCCTGGCCCTCCTTCTTCAGCGCTTCCAGTCGCGGGATCACGACCGTGAGGAGCTGGAGGATGATGCTCGCGGTGATGTACGGCATGATGCCGAGCGCGAAGATCGTCAGCTGGAGGAGCGCGCCACCGCTGAACAGGTTGACGAGCCCGAAGAGGCCGTTGTTCTTGGTGTCCTTCACACACTCGTTCACGGCCGTGAAGCTCACGCCGGGGATCGGAATGTGTGAGCCCAGGCGGAACAGCACCATGATGCCCAGCGTGAACAGCAGCTTCTTGCGCAGGTCGGGCGTCTGGAACGCCCGCGCGAACGCACTGAGCACGGTGCCTCCTGCGCCTCCCGCGCGTCGTCGGCGGGAGGGTCGGTCCTGAATGGGAGTTTTGGCGGTACGGGCTCCCGTACAGACGGCACAGGCGAGCCTACGCGCAGCCTACAAGGGAACTCCACGGACTCTAACAGTGCGCAGCCACTCGGAAGAAGCGCGTACCGCCCCTCCCCCACTCACGGGGTACGGGATGCCCGGGTTTGCCACACAAAAGAACGAGGACACGTCAACGGAATGCCCGGAAAACGCGATGCCCGGAAAACGCGCGAGCCCCGCACCTCCCGAAGGAGGTGCGGGGCTCGCACGGAAGTCAGCGGGCTCAGACGAGCTCGGTGACGGTACCGCCGGCGGCGGTGATCTTCTCGGTGGCGGAGCCGGAGACGGCGTCGACCGTCACCTGCAGCGCAACCGAGATCTCGCCGGTGCCGAGCACCTTGACGAGGGAGTTCTTGCGAACCGCGCCCTTGGCGACCAGGTCCTCGACGGTGACCTCTCCACCCTGCGGGTAGAGCTCGGCCAGCTTGTCGAGGTTGACGACCTGGAACGTGATCTTGAACGGGTTCTTGAAGCCCTTCAGCTTCGGCAGGCGCATGTGGAGCGGCATCTGGCCACCCTCGAAGCGCTGCGGAACCTGGTAGCGGGCCTTGGTGCCCTTGGTACCACGACCGGCGGTCTTACCCTTGGAGGCCTCACCACGACCCACGCGGATCTTGTCGGTCTTGGCACCCGGGGCGGGACGCAGGTTGTGGATCTTGATCGGGTTGTCGCCCATGATCAGTCCACCTCCTCAACCGTCACCAGGTGACGGACCGTTTGGGCCATCCCGCGAATCTCGGGACGGTCCTCCTTCACCACGACGTCGTGCATGCGCTTGAGACCAAGCGAACGCAGGGTGTCACGGTGATTCTGCTTGCTGCCGATGTACGACTTGGTCTGCGTGATCTTCAGGCGAGCCATCAGGCGCTCACCCCTGCAGCACGCGCCCGCAGCAGAGCAGCGGGAGCCACGTCCTCCAGCGGCAGGCCACGACGAGCGGCGATCTCCTCGGGGCGCACGAGGCCCTTCAGAGCAGCCACGGTGGCGTGCACGATGTTGATCGCGTTGTCCGAGCCGAGCGACTTCGACAGGATGTCGTGAATGCCGGCGCACTCCAGGACGGCGCGCACCGGACCACCGGCGATAACACCGGTACCGGGGGCGGCGGGCTTCAGGAGCACGACGCCGGCGGCCTTCTCACCCTGGATCGGGTGCGGGATGGTGCCCTGGATACGGGGGACCTTGAAGAAGTTCTTCTTGGCCTCCTCAACACCCTTGGCGATGGCGGCCGGAACCTCCTTCGCCTTCCCGTAACCGACACCCACGGTGCCGTCACCGTCGCCCACCACGACCAGCGCGGTGAAGCTGAAACGACGACCACCCTTGACAACCTTGGCGACACGGTTGATCGCGACAACGCGCTCGACGTAAGCGGTCTTCTCGACGGCGGGGGCGTTGCCCCGGTCGTCACGCTTACGGTCGCGCCGCTCGCCACCGCCGGTGCCACCGCCGGCGCCGCTACCGCGGCGCTGGGGTCCAGCCATTGGAATTACCTCTCTCGATTACGTCCGTCGACTGAGTCGACGAGCGGCTTAGAAGTCGAGCCCGGCCTCGCGAGCCGCGTCCGCCAGGGCGGCGATGCGGCCGGCGTACCGGTTGCCCGCGCGGTCGAAGACGACCGACTCGATGCCGGCGGCCTTGGCGCGCTCGGCGACCAGGCTCCCGACCTTCTTGGCCAGCTCGGTCTTGTCGCCCTCGGCGCCCTTGATGGACACGTCGAGGGTGGACGCCGACGCCAGGGTGTGACCCTTGGCGTCGTCGATGACCTGGGCGACCATGTGACGGTTCGAGCGCGTCACGACGAGGCGCGGACGCACCTCGGTGCCGACGACGCGCTTGCGAACGCGGATCGCGCGGCGCTTGCGAGCGGCGCTCTTGTAGGCGTTGCCCTTGCCGATCTTGACAGAGACGCTCATCGCTTACTTACCACTCTTTCCGACCTTGCGGCGGATGACCTCGCCCGCGTACTTGACGCCCTTGGCCTTGTACGGGTCGGGCTTGCGCAGCTTGCGGATCTTCGCGGCGACCTCGCCGACCTTCTGCTTGTCGATGCCGTCCACGTGGAACTTGGTGGCCGACTCGACGACGAAGGAAATGCCCTCAGGGGCCTCGACCAGGATCGGGTGGCTGTAGCCCAGCTGGAACTCCATGTCGGAGCCCTTCGCCAGAACTCGGTAGCCGACACCGCTGATCTCCAGCGACTTGCGGTAGCCCGCGGTCACGCCGGTGATCATGTTCGCCACCAGCGTGCGGGAAAGGCCGTGCAGGGCCTTCGACAGACGCTCGTCGTTGGGGCGGGTGACGAGCAGCGTGCCGTCCTCGCCCTTACCGATCTCGATCGGCGCGGCGACAACGTGGGTGAGGGAGCCCTTGGGGCCCTTCACCGAGACCGCCCGGCCATCGATGGTGACGTCCACGCCAGCGGGGACCTGGATGGGCAGCCGTCCAATGCGCGACATTGCTGTACCTCCGTTTCCCGAATTACCAGACGTAGGCGAGAACTTCTCCGCCTACGCCCTTCTTGGCGGCCTGCTTGTCGGTGAGGAGACCCGAGGACGTGGAGATGATCGCCACGCCCAGGCCGCCGAGCACCTTCGGCAGGTTGGTGGACTTTGCGTAGACCCGCAGGCCCGGCTTGCTGATCCGCTTGATGCCAGCGATCGAGCGCTCACGGTTGGGGCCGAACTTGAGCTCGATGGTCAGCTTCTTGCCGACCTCGCCCTCAACGGGCTCCTCAACCTTGTAGGAGGAGATGTACCCCTCCTGCTGCAGGATCTCGGCGACGTGCGCCTTGATCTTGCTGGCCGGCATCGCCACGGAATCGTGGTACGCCGAGTTAGCGTTACGCAGACGCGTGAGCATGTCTGCGATGGGGTCGGTCATGGTCATGATGGCCTCAGGCCTCTCTCGCCGTGGTTTCTCCGCGCCAGGTCCCCCTGCCGCACTCCGAGGAGTGCGGCAGGGGCACAGACGCAGGGGACCTGCGGCGTCGTAAGACTGGGTGCGAGCCCTCCGAAGAGGGTCGACGGCAGCTATGGAGCTCCCGCGACAGGGGGCCCGACCTCACTACCCTACGGGATTCCGTACGCAGCCCCAAAAAAGGGGCGCTGTGGGGTCGGGCACACCTGCTTCGCTATGGCATTACCGCGAGGTCCTGGACTACCAGGAGCTCTTGGTCACGCCCGGCAGCTCGCCGCGGTGCGCCATCTCACGAAGGCAGACACGGCAGAGGCCGAACTTGCGGTACACCGAGTGCGGACGGCCGCAGCGCTGGCACCGGGTGTAGGCCCGGACGCCGAACTTCGGCTTGCGCTCGGCCTTCGCGATGAGGGACTTCTTCGCCATGTGGTTACGCCTCCTTGAACGGGAAGCCCAGAGCGCGCAGGAGCGCCCGGCCCTCGTCGTCGGTCTGGGCGGTGGTCACGACGGTGATGTCCATACCGCGCTGACGGTCGACCTTGTCCTGGTCGATCTCGTGGAACATGACCTGCTCGGTCAGACCGAAGGTGTAGTTGCCACGGCCGTCGAACTGCTTCGGGGAGAGGCCACGGAAGTCACGGATACGCGGCAGGGCCAGCGACACCAGACGGTCCAGGAACTCCCACATGCGGTCACCGCGGAGGGTGACGTGGGTGCCGATCGGCTGGCCCTCACGCAGCTTGAACTGCGCGATGGACTTGCGAGCCTTCGTCACCGCCGGCTTCTGACCGGTGATGGCGGTGAGGTCGCGGATCGCGCCCTCGATCAGCTTGCTGTCACGGGCGGCCTCGCCGACACCCATGTTGACGACGACCTTGACCAGGCCGGGCGTCAGCATGACGTTCTCGTACGAGAACTGCTCCTGCAGCTGACCCTTGATCTCGGAGTTGTAACGCTCCTTGAGACGGGGGGTCACCTTCTCAACAGTCGTCTCAGACATCAGATGTCCTCACCGGTTCGCTTGGCAACGCGGATCTTGTTGCCCTCGTCATCGAAGCGGTAGCCAACGCGGGTGACGACCTTCTTGCCGTCCTTCTCCACGACCAGCTGGACGTTGGAGACGTGCACCGGGGCCTCGACGGTGACGATGCCACCCTGAGTGCCCGGGCCCGGCTTGGTGTGCTTCTTGACCCGGTTCACACCCTCGACCAGGACCTTGTTCTCGGCGGGCATGGCCTGAATGACCTTGCCCTGCTTGCCGCGGTCCTTGCCGGTGATGACCTGAACCAGGTCACCCTTCTTGATCTTCATGCTGTTCGCCATGGGTTAGAGCACCTCCGGCGCAAGCGAGATGATCTTCATGAACTTCTTGTCACGCAGCTCGCGGCCCACCGGGCCGAAGATGCGGGTACCACGGGGGTCACCATCGGTGTTCTTCAGAACGACCGCGGCGTTCTCGTCGAAGCGGATGTACGAGCCATCCGGACGACGACGCGACTTCACGGTACGGACGACGACGCACTTGACGACGTCACCCTTCTTCACCGAACCGCCGGGGATCGCGTCCTTGACGGTCGCGACGATGACGTCCCCGATGCCGGCGTAGCGGCGACCGGAACCACCGAGAACGCGGATGCAAAGGATTTCCTTCGCGCCCGTGTTGTCGGCGACTCGCAGTCGCGACTCCTGCTGGATCACAGCTTTCTCCTGATCGTCAACGAGAGCTGACGGGCCGGCCGCTGCTCACACCAGCGCCCGCGAGGGGCCTGGTGCACATACGGCCGTACCGCATCAACTTCGTTACTTGGCCTTCTCGAGGATCTCGACGACGCGCCAGCGCTTCGTCGCGGACAGCGGGCGGGTCTCCGCGAGGAGGACCCGGTCGCCGATGCCGCAGGCGTTCGCCTCGTCGTGCGCCTTCAGCTTGTTCGTACGGCGGATGACCTTGCCGTACAGAGCGTGCTTGACGCGGTCCTCGACGGCGACGACGACGGTCTTGTCCATCTTGTCGCTGACGACGAGACCCTCACGGGTCTTGCGGAAACCGCGCGTCTCGTTGGTGTTCTCAGTCATCAGGCGTTCTCCACCGTCTCGATGCCCAGCTCGCGCTCGCGCATCAGGGTGTAGATCCGCGCGATGTCCTTACGGACGAGCTTGAGCCGTCCGTGGTTGTCGAGCTGCCCGGTCGCCGCCTGGAAGCGGAGGTTGAACAGCTCCTCCTTGGCCTCACGGAGCTTGGCAACGAGACCCTCGTTGTCCAGCTCGCGGAGGTCAGCAGCCTTGGTGCCGGCCGACATCAGCTCTCACCTGCCTCGCGCCGGATGATCCGGCACTTCATCGGGAGCTTGTGAGCTGCGCGGGTCAGCGCCTCACGAGCCACCTTCTCGTTGGGGTACGACAGCTCGAACATGACCCGACCCGGGTGCACGTTCGCGATCCACCACTCGGGCGAACCCTTACCGGAACCCATGCGGGTCTCGGCCGGCTTCTTGGTGAGCGGACGGTCCGGGTAGATGTTGATCCAGACCTTGCCGCCACGCTTGATGTGACGGGTGACGGCGATACGAGCGGACTCGATCTGCCGGTTCGTCACGTAGGCCGGGGTGACGGCCTGGATGCCGTACTCGCCGAAGGCGAGCTCGGTGCCACCCTTGGCAGCGCCACGGCGCTTGGGGTGGTGCTGCTTGCGGTGCTTGACCCGACGGGGGATCAGCATTGGAGTCAGGCCTCCGTTCCGGTGTTCTCGGCAGCCGGAGCCTCCGCGGCCGCGGCCGCGGGGGCCTCGGACGCGGCGGGGCGACGGCCGCGGCCACCGCGCTCGCCACCACGGCGCTCGCCACCGCGGGCGGGACGACCACCCTCGGGACGGGCCGGGCGGTTACCCGAGCGGGCAGCGGCGTTCTCAGCGCGGACCTCGGCGATGTTCTTGACGTCGCCCTTGTAGATCCAGACCTTCACACCGATGCGGCCGAAGGTCGTCTTGGCCTCGAAGAAGCCGTAGTCGACGTTCGCGCGCAGGGTGTGCAGCGGCACACGGCCCTCGCGGTAGAACTCCGAGCGGCTCATCTCGGCGCCGCCGAGACGACCGGAGCACTGGACCTTGATGCCCTTGGCGCCGGACTTCATGGTGCCCTGCATCGACTTGCGCATGGCACGGCGGAAGGAGACGCGGGAGGACAGCTGCTCCGCGACGCCCTGAGCCACGAGCTGGGCGTCCAGCTCGGGGTTCTTGACCTCGAGGATGTTCAGCTGGACCTGCTTGCCGGTCAGCTTCTCGAGGTCGCCGCGGATGCGGTCGGCCTCGGTGCCACGGCGGCCGATGACGATGCCGGGGCGAGCGGTGTGGATGTCAACGCGGACGCGGTCGCGGGTGCGCTCGATCTCGACCTTGGAGATGCCGGCGCGCTCCATGCCCTTCGTCATCATGCGACGAATGGCAACGTCTTCCTTGACGTAGTCCTTGTACAGCTTGTCGGCGTACCAGCGGGACTTGAAGTCCGTGCTGATGCCGAGGCGGAACCCGTGCGGGTTAACCTTCTGGCCCATTACCGGGTCCCTTCCTTGCTGCTGACGACCACGGTGATGTGGCTGGTCCGCTTGCGGATCCGGTAGGCACGACCCTGCGCACGCGGACGGAACCGCTTCAGGGTCGGGCCCTCGTCAACGTACGCCTCGCTGATGACGAGGTCGTCCACGTTGGAGTGGTTGTAGTTGTGCGCGGCGTTGGCAATGGCGCTGTCGAGCACCTTGCCGACGGGCACGGTGGCGGCCTGCGGAGCGAAACGCAGGACGGCCTGGGCCTCCGTGGCCGGAAGGCCACGGATGAGGTCCACCACGCGGCGGGCCTTCATGGGCGTGACGCGGATGTACCGCGCCTGGGCCCTGGCTTCCATGGTTGTCCCCTTGCTGGTGTAAGTCATTGAGTCGGTAATCTCGCTGGCGACTAGCGACGCTTCGACTTGCGGTCGTCCTTGACGTGACCGCGGAAGGTACGCGTCGGCGCGAACTCGCCGAGCTTGTGGCCGACCATCGACTCGGTGACGAACACCGGGACGTGCTTACGGCCATCGTGCACCGCGATCGTGTGGCCGAGCATGGCCGGGAAGATCACGGAGCGACGGGACCAGGTCTTGATGACGTTCTGGGTACCCGCCTCGTTCTGCGCGTCCACCTTCTTGAGAAGGTGGCCGTCGATGAAGGGGCCCTTCTTGAGACTGCGCGGCATCTGACCTGCTCCTAGCGCTTCTTGTTGGTCTTGCGGCGGCGCACGATGAGGGCGTTCGAAGCCTTCTTCGGGCTACGAGTGCGACCCTCCTTCTGGCCCCACGGCGAGACCGGGTGGCGGCCACCAGAGGTCTTACCCTCACCACCACCGTGCGGGTGGTCGATCGGGTTCATGGCGACACCACGCACGGTCGGGCGAACGCCCTTCCAGCGCATACGGCCGGCCTTGCCCCAGTTGATGTTCGACTGCTCGGCGTTGCCGACCTCGCCGACGGTGGCGCGGCAGCGCGCGTCCACCAGGCGGATCTCACCGGAGGGCATGCGCAGGTGCGCCATCTTGCCCTCACGCGCCAGCAGCTGGATGCCGGCACCGGCGGAGCGGGCCATCTTGGCACCGCCACCGGGACGCAGCTCCACCGCGTGGATGGTGGTACCGACCGGGATGTTGCGCAGCGGCAGGTTGTTGCCCGGCTTGATGTCGGCGCCAGCGCCGTTCTCGATCCGGTCACCCTGCGCGATGCCGCGCGGCGCGATGATGTAGCGCTTCTCGCCGTCCGCGTAGTGCAGGAGCGCGATGCGCGCGGTGCGGTTCGGGTCGTACTCGATGTGCGCGACCTTGGCCGGCACGCCGTCCTTGTCGTGACGACGGAAGTCGATCACGCGGTAGGCGCGCTTGTGCCCGCCACCCTGGTGGCGAACGGTGATCCGACCGGCGTTGTTACGGCCGCCCTTGCTGTGCAGGGGGCGAACCAGCGACTTCTCCGGCGTGGACCGCGTGATCTCTACGAAGTCGGCCACGCTGGAGCCACGACGGCCCGGCGTAGTCGGCTTGTACTTGCGGATGCCCATTTGGCTCTCTCGTCCTCGTCCTTATCGACGATCACGATCTCCGTTAGGAGACCGGACCACCGAAGATGTCGATGCGGTTGCCCTCAGCCAGCGTCACGATGGCGCGCTTGGTGTCCTTGCGCTTGCCAAAGCCCGTCTTGGAGCGCTTGCGCTTGCCCTGACGGTTGAGCGTGTTGACGGACTCGACCTTGACCGAGAAGACCGCCTCGACGGCCTGCTTGATCTGGGTCTTGTTGGCACCGGGCGACACGACGAACGTGTACTTGTTCTCGTCGAGGAGCGAGTAGCTCTTCTCCGAGATGACCGGCTTCACCAGGACGTCACGGGGGTCCGTGAACGTCTTGCTCGTGATCTCTGCAGCCATCAGGCGGCGCTCCCTTCGAGCTCGCCCTCAGCAGCCACGGCCTTGGCGGACGCGGCGGGACCCGCCACGAAACGCTCGAAGGCGGCCTGGGTGAAGACCACATCGTCGGAGACGAGCACGTCGTAGGTGTTCAGCTGACCGGCGTCCAGGATGTGCACGTGCGGCAGGTTGCGGGCGCTCTTCAGACCCAGCTCGTCGGCACGCTCGACGACGAGGAGGATGTTCTTGCGCTCGGTGATCTTGCCGAACAGACCCTTGGCGGCCTTGGTCGACGGCGCCTCGGCCGCGATCACGTCGGTGACGACGTGGATGCGGTTGTGGCGGGCCCGGTCGGTGAGCGCACCGCGCAGGGCGGCGGCGATCATCTTCTTCGGGGTCCGCTGCGAGTAGTCGCGCGGCACGGGACCGTGCACGACGCCACCGCCGGCGAACTGCGGGGCGCGGGTCGAGCCCTGACGGGCGCGGCCGGTGCCCTTCTGGCGGTACGGCTTACGGCCGCCACCGCGGACCTCGGCACGAGTCTTGGTCTTGTGGGTGCCCTGACGGGCCGCAGCGAGCTGCGCCACGACGACCTGGTGCATCAGCGGAACGCTGACCTTCGCGTCGAAGATCTCGGCCGGCAGCTCGAGGCTGCCGGTCTTGTCGCCCGAGGGCGACAGGATGTCAATGGTGCTCATATCCTCACAGCCCCTTCGCCGCGGTGCGGACGAGGACGAGGCCGCCGTTCGGACCCGGGATTGCGCCCTTGATCAGGAGCAGCCCCTTCTCCGCGTCAACGGCATGGACGGTCAGGTTCTGGGTGGTCACGCGCTCGTGGCCCATCCGGCCGGCCATCCTCATGCCCTTGAACACGCGACCCGGGGTGGCGCAGCCACCGATCGAGCCGGGCGAGCGGTGCTTGCGCTGCACACCGTGACCGGCGCCGAGGCCCCGGAAGTTGTGGCGCTTCATGACACCGGCGAAGCCCTTGCCCTTGGAGGTGCCGGTCACGTCGACCTTGACACCCGCCTCGAACAGCTCCGCGGTGATCTCCTGGCCGAGGGTGTACTCGGACGCGTCCGAGGTACGGAGCTCGACCAGGTGGCGGCGCGGGGTGACACCGGCCTTGGCGAAGTGGCCCGCGAGGGGCTTGTTCACCTTGCGGGGGTCGATCTCGCCGAAGCCGATCTGGACGGCGTCGTAGCCGGCCGGACTGTCAGCGGTGTGGACCTGGGTCACGACATTGGGCCCAGCCTTGACGACGGTCACCGGAACGATCCGGTTGTTCTCGTCCCAGACCTGGGTCATGCCGAGCTTCTCGCCCAGGATGCCCTTAATCTGCTTAGCCATCTTCGGTGCGCCTCTCAGAGCTTGATCTCGATGTCGACGCCAGCCGGCAGGTCGAGACGCATGAGCGAGTCAACCGTCTTCGGCGTGGGGTCGAGGATGTCGATCAGACGCTTGTGAGTACGCATCTCGAAGTGCTCGCGCGAGTCCTTGTACTTGTGCGGCGAGCGGATGACGCAGTACACGTTCTTCTCAGTGGGCAGCGGCACCGGGCCTGCGACCTGCGCACCAGTTCGGATCACCGTCTCGACGATCTTCTTCGCCGAGGAATCGATGACCTCGTGGTCGTAGGCCTTGAGCCGGATGCGGATCTTCTGTCCCGCCATGGCTACTCAGTAGTCCTTTGTCCTTAGTCACTGCACGACCACCCTCCGACCCCCGCGCTCGGGCGTGTCGCGCTCGCGCTTGCAAAAAACCGGCGAAAAGCTCGTCGGTTTCAAACTTTCGGGGTGGGGGGGCCGGGCCGAGGCCCCGCATGCACTTCCCGGAAGATTCCCGTACTTTCGCCCCGCAGCTGCCGTGGCGTCGACTTCACGCTTAACGGCCATCACGGGAACGACGAGTACCTGGGACTCGCTTCCAGTCCTCCCGGCGGGAGGCGCACAGCATCGGCAACTCAACCGAGCAACTTGGACATACTGCCACATGGAGCAGCCCGGATGCCAATCGGGGCCGGTGAGGTCGCCCTCACCGGCCCCGATCGGGTGACCGTTCTCAGCCGCGGCGCGCACCGCCGCGGACCCGCGTCACCAGGGTCGCTTGCTCCCGCAGGTCAGCGCCCACTCGTCGCCGGTCACGTTGGCGCACCACAGCTGACCCTTGTCGGGCTCGTTGTTGTACTCCTTGAGCTCCTTGTTCACCGGCGCGCAGTCGGTCGGCCCGGCCGGGTCGTACTTCGGGCACTTGCCGTCGCGGTTCACCAGGATGTGGGCGCGCCAGGCGTCCGCGCCCATGTCGATGCCCTTGGCCCCGGCGACCGGCACGTACTCGGGCTTCGTGGTCGGCATGTAGCGGTCCGCCGACCAGGAGGCGGCCATGGTGGCGAACAGCGCCACCGCGCAGACCGCGCCGGCGACCAGCCGGCCGGTGACCGCGGGCCGCAGGGTGAGCGGCGCCGGCCGCCCGTCGGCGGCGACCCGCTGCACCGTGCGCAGCCAGCCGGCGCCCCGCTGGACGAGGAACATCAGGCCGAGCACCGCGAGGATCATCAACGCGTACAGGATGATCCAGGTCGTCCGCGGGTACAGCTGGATGGACTTGGTCTGGGCCATCTGGGAGGCGAACCAGAAGCGCAGCAGCCAGGCGCTGATCAGGGTGGCCGTCACGGTCCGGACGGTGATGCTGCGCAGCCCGAGGCCCAGCGCCAGCGCGACCCCGGCGAGCAGCAGCAGGGTGTAGGCGCTCTGCCCGGCGAGCTCACCGTGCCACGGGAAGTCGTGGTAGTTCAGGTCGCCGTTGCGGTCCGAGGCCCAGCCCATGATGTACGCCGGGTCGATGTACACCGAGAGGTACGCGTACCGGTCCTTGGCCTGGGCGCCCAGCCGCACCAGCTCGTACAGCAGCGGCGAGCCGACCACGCCGGCGCTCACCAGCGTCACGCCGAGGAACAGCAGCACCCGCTTGATCCGGGCGGCGCCCTGGCGCCACGGGATGACGAACAGCGTCAGGACGAGGACGCCGGGCGCGGCCCAGACGAACCAGCCCGAGTACCAGAGGAACATCAGGCCGAACGAGACGCCGAAGCCGAGGCCGCGCAGCACCGTGGACCGGGTCGACAGCTCGTGCGACCGGCGGAGCTCCCGCAGGGCGGCGGCCAGCATCGGCACCATGACCAGCATCGTGACGTGGCTGTACGGCCGGATCGGGTCGAGGAAGAGGATCGCCGACGGGACGGCGATCAGCAGCGCCCAGACCGGCCGCAGCATCAGCCGCCAGGAGAGGTACGCCATCGGGCCGACCAGTGCGCTGCAGATCAGCTGGACGTCCTTCATGGCGTAGCCGACGCCGCCGACGCCGCCGTAGAACAGCTTCGACCAGACCGCCAGCAGCGCCGGGAAGCCGGGCGGGTAGACCCCGGGCAGGCCCTTGCCGCGCAGCATGTCGTTGGCCATGCCCATGAGGTTGCCCGGGTCGCCCTCCTGACCGCCGAGGCCCCACTGGGTGCCGTTCAGCGCCACCGCGATCCCGCCCGCGACCGCGCCGGTGGCCAGTCCCGCGACGGCCGCACAGACCAGCCGCTGGGCCAGCTGGTACCGGGCCAGGCTGCCCCGGTAGGCGGCGTACAGCAGCACCGCCAGGATGGGCAGGCCCACGATGGCGGCGTACTTCTGGAGCATGGCCAGACCGCTGACCTGGCCCACCCGGTTCAGCGGGTTGACGTCGATGCGGGTGCAGAGCAGCGCGAAGCCGAACGCCGCCACGATCGAGACCAGGGCCTCGGCCGAGCGGACCGCCCAGGGGCGCTCCAGCAGGCCGTCGAGCCGTCCGGGGCGGGGCGCGATCGCGCCCTCCGGTTCGAGCGACCCCTTGCGGGAGCCGCCGACCGGGCTGGTGGCCAGATCAGTCATGTCAGTCACTTCCGTGCAGTGGCCACGTCCGATGAGTGGCGAAGAATGGCGCAGTGGACCGGCGATCAGCGGCCATCATAGGGCGCTTACCAGAAGCCGAGGCCTCGGGCAAGAACCCCGTTCCGGCCGTGTCGGGGCTGGGGCGTGGTGGTTCAGCAGGATCCGCCCGGTCGGTCGTCGGTGCTCCCCATGAGCACCCCCTCACCCATCCAGAGCCCAGCGGCCGACCGAAGCGCTTACTCCCGCCCCGTCGAATTCGGCCGGGCGCCTCGGGGGCGCCGTGACCCGGGGGCGCCGTGACCCGGGGGCGTCCGGCCGGCTGCCGGCACCGCCCTCGGACCCGCTCGGGTCAGCTGCTGCGGACCGCGCGGCCGACCATGGCGCCGGCGTGGGAGAAGTCACCCGCGCCGAGCCGGCCGGCGGCGACCATCAGGGCGTGCAGGCGGGACGAGAGGTGCAGGTCGGCCGAGCGCGCAGCGTTGGTCCAGCCCTTGGCGCGCAGTTCCTTGGAGATCAGCGAGTAGTACCGCAGCTCCTCGTCGAAGCGCTTGCCGTCCTTGACCCGGTTCGAGGAGTCGCTGGCCTGGTGGCGCCGGTAGCGGAACACCTCGCGCTCGTCGACCAGCAGGTTGCCGCCCTCCATCAGCATGTCGACCATGAACGCCAGGTCGTGGATGGCGTCGATGTCCGGGCGGTACGGGATCTTCGACAGCGCGGACTGGCGGTAGGTGAGCGACGGCGTGTACAGCCAGTTGCCGGACAGCAGGCTCTTCACCGCGGCCTCGCCGCTGATCACCCCGGCCTTGCGGGCCGGCGCGCTGATCCGGCGCTTGACCTTGTCGCCGATGCCGAGCGAGGGCACCAGGGTCCCGTCGCTGTCCATCACCCGCACGCCCGGCTGGACGGCGATCGCGTTCGGGTCGGCCCGCAGGCGCTCCAGGACGACGTCCAGGTAGTCGGGCTCCAGCAGGTCGTCGGCGCCCATCATCGAGACGAACTCGCGCTCGGCCAGGGTGGAGGCCTTGTAGGTGTTGCCGTTGGGCCCCAGCCGCTCCGCGTTGCGGATGTACCGGATCCGCTCGTCGTTCAGGCTCTCGATGTACTGGGGCGCCCGGAAGCCCGGGTACTGGTCGTCCACGATGGTCAGCCGCCAGTCCTGCTGGTGCTGGGCCCGGATGCTGTCGATGGTGGCGAACAGGTACTCCGGATCGCCGTAGTACGGGATGACGAAATCGACGCTCATGACGGCGCCGCACCTCCTGGTCCTGGATCACGCTTCGGTGCCGCCCGGCCGCGGCCAGCGGGCGCCCCAAGTCAACCAGCTTTGCCGGGCCCGTGCGTCAGCCGGTCGGCCCACACCGGCTCCGGGGGGCGGAGATCGGGTGCACAGAGGCCGCCAATCGGAAATTCTGGCACAAGGAAATACGTCCGCCGGGCGGCCGGGGGATGAATGAACTCGGTAATGTCCGGATTTTCCGGAGCCCAAAAAGGCGGCACCTATTGGCGCCCCCTTCTTCCACAACGGATGAACGGGCGTCACCGTTCGGCTCGGTGGCCGACGGTCGACGGGATCGTTCGCCGGCCTCTCCGGCGGCGCGCTCGCCCGCACGCACGGCTGAGGGCCGGCACCCCGTCGGGGGTGCCGGCCCTCAGGCCTCGTGCCCTGTCGCGTGGAGCGCGATCAGTGGTCGGAGCCGACCGGAGCGTCGAGGCGGTCGTTGTTGTGGCGGACGCCCTCGGTGATGGCGACCGTACGGGCCAGGTCGGTGAGCTTCTTCTCCAGCGACCGGAAGCGCAGGTAGGTGTTGAGCGTCAGGAAGCCCATGGCGATGACCATCAGGTAGAGCACCAGGTCCGTGCCACGGCCGACGCCCAGCGCGGTGGCCAGCTTGGTCACGCCGGCCGGCCACAGGATCGCGATGACGTTGGCGACGACGAAGAGCGAGAAGGCGATGCGCTTCCACGCCCGGGTGTTCGCGGCGTCCCAGCGCCGGACGAACAGGAGGGCCATGCCCACGGCGGCCAGGACGAGGATCAGCTGGATCCAGAGGTGATTCATCGGCGGTTACGCTCCCGCAGCGAGATGTCGAAGAGGATGTTCACGCCGTTGATCAGGGACTGGCCCTTGGCGCGCGAGTAGTCGGTGTAGAGGATGTCCACCGGCACCTCTGCCACCCGGAGGTCCGAGCCGGCGAGGAAGGAGACGATCTCCGAAGCGTGGGCCATGCCGTTCATGGTGATCCGGATGCGGCTGGCCGCCTCCCGGTTCATCACGCGCAGACCGTTGTGCGCGTCGGTGAGCTTGAGCTTGCGGGCGGTCGGGCTGACCGCGGCGGCGGTGCGGAGCACGACCCGCTTGATCCACGGCACCTGGCCGGTCTGCTCGATGAAGCGGGAGCCGAGCACGATGTCGGCCTCGTCCTGGCGCAGCAGCGCCACCATCTTCTCCACGTCGGCGGTCTGGTGCTGGCCGTCCGCGTCGAAGGTGGCGAAGTACTCGGCGCCCTCCTGCTCCAGCGCGTACTTCAGGCCGGTCTGCAGCGCTGCGCCCTGGCCCAGGTTGACCGGGTGCCGCACCAGGTGGGCGCCGGTCGTCATGACGTGCTTCGCCGTGTCGTCGGTGCAGCCGTCGTCGATCACCACGATGTTGGGGAAGGTCTTGCGTGCCCCCTCCACGACCTCGGCGATCACCTGGCCTTCGTTGTAGGCCGGGATCACCAGCCAGACGTTGTCATAGTCGGACACAGGGGCTCCATGCTTGGCGAACGGCACGGCGTCGCGTGCCTCGGTCTGTCTGTCGGTGGTGATCACGGGCGTCGTCGGCCAATCACAGTCCGGTCCCCCACCGTCACGAGGTCCGCAGCGGCTCGGCCGCGCTCCTGCTGTCCAGCCCGGAGTGCCCGGAGGCGGCAGGGCTGGAGGGGAACGCGCGGTACAGCGCCCACAGCATCAGGACGGCGCTGATCAGCGCGCCGGCCAGGTACGCGAGCTCGGCACGGAGACCGACGTCACCCGGGGAGAGGGCGACCGCAACCAATGCTACGGAACCGGCCGTCCAGCCCACCAGCTGTCGGCGGTGCTGGGCGCTCGACATCAGCGCCTGGCCGAAGACCGTCGCGAGGACGTAGCAGAGCGTGCCGAGGACGAGCCAGGTGAAGTCCAGCGGGTTGAGCAGGTCCTTGGCGTTGAAGAGCAGCGGGTTGAGCCAGGCGCCGAGCGCGATGACCGGCAGCCCGCCGCCGATGCACATGGCGGCGACGATCGCCGTGGTGCGGGTCAGCACCTTGCGGAACTCGGCGTGGTCGCCGGCCGCGGTGGCACCCGAGAGCGCGGAGACCATGGAGGCCTGGAGGGCGCTGTAGGCGAAGAGCGGCACGCGGGCCATCACCACGGCCTGGCCGAGGGCGAAGACCAGGGCGTCGGACGCCTCGGAGTGCTTCGGCGCGAGCAGGCGCACGCAGACGACGGTCGCGTTCACCACCAGCTGGCTGAGCATCACGGAGCCGATCAGCAGGCCGAGCCCGCTGGTGAGCTGGCGCCAGGACACCTCCGGCCCGGGGGCTCGGTCGGCGAGGATGCCGCGCAGGCCGATCAGCGAGGCGGCGACCGGGGCGACCACCAGGATCAGGCCGAAGGCCAGCGCCGAGTGCAGCCCGAGGACGGCGGTCAGCGCGGCCAGCCCGATGCGCAGGGCACCGTCGACGGCCAGCTGGGTGCCGTAGGGGCCGAACAGCCCGAGGCCGGCCAGCGCACCGCGGGAGACCGAGCTCACCGCGAGGCCCGCCATGCCGCCGGCGAGGGCCACCACGAGGGTCCGGTCGCCACCGAACAGCTGGTCGGCGATCGGGCCGGCGGCGGCCGCCAGCACGGCGCAGGCCGCGGCCAGGATCGCCAGGGCGAGCAGCAGCATCCGCCGTACCGCGGGCAGTGCCCCCGCCCCGGACACCTTGCGGGCGGCGACCAGCCGCGTCAGCTCCAGTTCGACGGGCTGGAACAGGCCCCACCCGACGGACATCACGATCGTCCAGAGCATCGTCACCCTGGCTGCGCCGGCCGTGCCCAGGCTGTAGCCCACGAGCGCCATGTAGACGTACGCCGAGGCGCCGAGCACGACCGTCCCACCGACCACGAGCCGGGCCCCCGGGGGTAGCACCCCGAGCAGCTTGGCGATCGGGTTCTTCATCACATGATCACCGAATTAACCGGCCGACCTTGCCACACGTCTCCGCACGAGGCCGGCCCGGCCGTGCGATTGCTGTGAATAGTAGCGGGTAGCCGTGAACGTCCGATGACGGTGGGCCCCACCCTCAGACCCCCGGGAAGGTACGGGACCACGGCTCCGTCCACAGGTTCTGAGGATCGCTCAGCACCGTCACCGTGACACCCTGCGCCGCCAGGTCCCGCTTGATCCGGTCGCCCACGGAGCGGTCGGCGGTCAGGATGGTCGGCGGGACGGGCGCGGCCGGGAGCTTGTCGATGGCTCCCTTGAGGCGGCCCAGAGACTTCTGGTAGTCCTCCTCCTTCACCTGGGGGCCGCCGATGGACACCCAGTGGATGTCGTACAGCGCCGTCATGTCGCCCCCGCGCCGGTTCAGCAGCGAGGCGAGCCAGGTGGCCTTGAGGTTCTTGTAGTCGTCGTTGGCGAAGAGCGCGATCACCGGGCCCTTGCTCGATATGTCGAGCGCCTGCGCGCCCTTGGGGCCCATGTCCCCCTTGAACTCGCCGCGTCCCCAGGCCACCAGCGGGTTGCCGGACCAGGCGGACGGGTTGTCCTTGGTGGTCAGGAAGCCCCACTGCACGTTGGCGAAGAGGCTGAGCGCGGCGGCGACGGCGAGGCCGGATATCGCCAGCTCGCCGAGGCGGCTCGGCAGCGTGCGGCCCGTCCCCCGGTACGGGCTCTGCAGCATGGCCCCGACGGCGCCGAGGGATATCAGGCTGACCACGACGCCCACGGCCGTCATCTTGTGGAAGTAGTACGAGTACTTGCCGATGGTGTGCAGCTGGTAGGCGGCGAAGGCGCTGAGCAGCCCGCCGGTGCCGAGCAGGACCGCGAGGTGCGCCTGGCCGACGGCCGTCCGGCGGTTGCGCGGCATGACCGCGGCCAGCAGGCCGAGCAGCCCGCCGCCGATGAGTATGGAGCGGTCGGCACCGACGCTCGGGCCGTTCATGTTCGAGGCACTGGCCACGTCGAGGTTGCCCAGCACGGACAGGACGCTCGGCAGCGCGGCCACGCCCAGCGCGCACGCCAGCGCGCCGGCGGTCCACCACCAGCGCCCGGCGAACTTGCGCCGGTGCGCCACCAGCGTGCCCAGCAGTGCCACGCCGACGAAGGCGCCGTAGATGTTGTACGCGTAGGTGACGGTGATCAGCCCGGCCGACGCGGCCAGCACGAACTCGGTGGTGCCCATCGCCGGCCGGATCATCACGGCCAGCGCGAGTGCTATCAGCAGCAGCCCGATGAAGGTCGAGTCGAAGCCGTGGACCATCAGGTCCATGTAGTTGCTCGCGAACATGATCGCGCCGACGGTCGCGCACACCGCCGCGCAGCGCCAGCCGCGCAGCCGCGGCCCGCCGATCCACCGGGCCGCCCAGACCAGCGCGGCGCAGAACAGCGCGTACCCCACCAGCAGGTACAGGAAGTACCGGTTCATGGTGTAGAGCATGTCGCCGGAGTCGGCGGCGGAGTGGACGAGGGTGTCCGTCCAGGCCAGCAGGAAGTGGGAGCCCTGCGGGTACGTCACCTCGGACGGCGGTATCAGGTAGGACCGGGCCGCCTCCTGGTGGAGGAAGTTGAAGCCGCCGACGTTCTGGATGCCGGAGAAGAAGGAGAAGTGCGCGAGCCGGTCCTCCGACGTGGCGAAGTAGGCGACCCGCTCGGCCGCCGACGTTCCCGCGATCGGGTGGAACAGGTAGTGCCAGACGCCGTAGCCGGTGCCCAGGACCAGCAGGTCGGACCAGCGGAAGCGCAACGGCAGGCGCGGGCCGCGGCGGGCGGCCCAGGCGGCGACCGTCACCACGCTGAACATCAGGCCGCTGGTGGCGACCGGCGAGAGGCCCCACGGCCAGAGCGAGAAGAGCAGGCCGAACGTCAGCACCGAACCGGCGAGCACCAGCCCGGCGACGAACAGCCGGTCGAGCAGCACGCCGCCGACCCGGAGCACGGCGGCTATGGAGAACAGCAGCAGCGGCAGCAGCAGGACGCCCAGGTCCAGCGCGACCAGCCCGGTCGGCACCAGCCAGGACAGGGCCAGCCCCCCGGCCAGGACGAGCGGGTTGCGCCTGGACCGTCCACTGGTGATCGGCTCGGGCGGCGGCCCCGGCGGTGCGGTCGGACGTTGAAGCTCGCGCTCAGGCGAGGAATGTACGGTCGACACGGTGCCGTGCCCCTTCGGTCAAGTCCCTGCCGCCCGTCTCCCCGGCCGGGTGCGGACTTCCACTACCGTCAGCGGGCAGGCTACGAGCCACAGCATACCGAGGGGCCCGTCGGCACGACGGGCTGAGGGGGCCGGGTGGACGGTCCGCGAACGGCCGGTAACGGGCGCCGTCGAGCGCCGGTTCAGCCCCGGAAGACCCAGATCTTCAGCAGCACGAACCGGGCCACCGTGGCCAGGCCGTTGGCGGCGACCAGTCCGGCGACCTCCACCGGCCGGGAGGCGTTCGGCGCCACCTGGTCCAGCAGGGCGAGCACGCCCGCGCTGAGGCCGAGCCCGATCAGGAAGGCCACCGCGCCCTGCAGCTGGTGCCGGACCATGCCCTGCGAGCCGGTGACCCCGAAGGTGAAGCGGCGGTTGGCCGCGGTGTTGGCCACCGCGCTGACGGCCAGCGCGATCAGGTTCGCCGCCTGCGGGTCGGTGAACCACCGCGCGGCGACGAACAGCGCCAGGTAGAAGACGGTGCTGAGCACGCCGATGACCAGGAAGGACGGCAGCTGGCGGCGGGTCGACGGGGCCGGCTCGGCGGGCTCCGCCGGTTCCTCGGTGACGGTCACCGGCCCGGGCCCCGCGCGTCGCCGTGCGCCGCGTCGTCCTGCGCCAGTTCGTCGTCGGCCGAGTCGTAGCCGACGAAGTAGGTCGGGCGGGCTTGCACCGCCGAGTAGATCCGGCCGACGTACTCCCCCAGCAGTCCGACGCAGATCAGCTGCACGGCGCCGATGAAGAGCATGCCGATGAACAGCGAGGACCAGCCGGGCACGGTCGCACCGAGCGCGTACGAGAGAGTGGTGTAGACCGCGAGGGCCAGGCAGACCACGAAGCTCACCAGGCCCAGCCAGGTGGCCAGCCGCAGCGGGGCGGCGGAGAAGTTGGTCACGCTGTCCAGTGCGAGCCGGACCATCTTGGACAGCGGGTAGTGGGTGCCGCCGGCCACCCGCTCCTCCCGGACGTACACCACCTCGCCGCTGGGGAAGCCGAGCCACGGCACCAGCAGCCGGTAGACCGGCTGGTGCTCGGGCAACTGCTTGAGGGCCTCCACGGCCGCGCGGCTGAGCAGGCGGAAGTCGCCGGCCTGGTTGGGCATCCGCTTGCCGACCAGCTTGCGCATCAGCCAGTAGTAGGCGCCGGCCGTCCGGCGCTTGAAGGCGGTGTCGGTGGCGCGGTCCCCGCGCACGCCGTAGACGACGTCGAAGCCCTGCTCGCGGGCCAGGTCGAGCATCTCCGGGATCTTCTCCGGCGGGTCCTGGAGGTCGGCGTCGATGCTCACCACGTAGTCGCCGCGCGCCCGGTGGATGCCGGCGGTGAGCGCGGCCTGGTGTCCCGAGTTGCGGGCGAAGCGGACGATGCGGAACTCCGGCCAGTCCTGCCGGACCTTCTGCAGGACGACGGGGGTGGCGTCCGTACTGCCGTCGTCGACGCCCACGACCTCGTAGTCGACCGCGAGCCCGTCCAGGATCGGCCGCAGCCGCTCGACGGTCAGCGGGAGCGCCTCCTGCTCGTTGTAGATCGGCATCACGACCGACAACAGTGGTGCCGTTGGCATACGTTGGATCCCACTTTCCGCGACGGCGGGCTGGACGGTCGCCCGACAATAACAGCCGGCCATGAGCAGGCTGTGAGAGCGGGTGAAGGCCTGATGAAGGCCGAAGGGCTCCGCACACCTGGGTGTGCGGAGCCCTTCGGTTCGCCTGTGCGGGACAGACAGGTCAGAACATCAATTACTTGATGATCTTGGTGACCTGGCCGGCGCCCACGGTGCGGCCACCCTCACGGATGGCGAACTTCAGGCCCTCCTCCATGGCGATCGGCTGGATCAGCGCGACCGTCATGGCGGTGTTGTCGCCCGGCATGACCATCTCGGTGCCCTCGGGGAGGGTCACGACGCCGGTCACGTCCGTGGTACGGAAGTAGAACTGCGGGCGGTAGTTGTTGAAGAACGGGGTGTGACGGCCACCCTCGTCCTTCGACAGGATGTAGGACTGGGCCTCGAAGTCGGTGTGCGGCGTGACCGAACCCGGCTTGATGATGACCTGGCCGCGCTCGACGTCCTCGCGCTTGATGCCACGGAGGAGCAGACCGACGTTCTCACCGGCCTGGCCCTCGTCGAGCAGCTTGCGGAACATCTCGATGCCGGTGACCGTGGTGGTGGTCTTGGTCTCCTTGATGCCGATGATGTCGACAGTCTCGTTGACCTTGAGGATGCCACGCTCGATACGACCGGTGACGACGGTGCCACGACCGGTGATCGTGAAGACGTCCTCGATCGGCATCAGGAACGGCTGGTCCACGGCGCGGGCCGGGGTCGGGATGGCCTCGTCCACGGCGGCCATGAGGCCGAGGAGCTTCTCGCCCCACTCCTTGTCGCCCTCCAGCGCCTTCAGCGCGGAGACGCGGACGACCGGCAGGTCGTCACCCGGGAACTCGTACTCCGAGAGGAGCTCGCGGACCTCGAGCTCGACGAGCTCCAGGATCTCCTCGTCGTCCACCATGTCGGCCTTGTTCAGGGCGACGACGATGTAGGGGACGCCGACCTGGCGGGCCAGGAGGACGTGCTCCTTGGTCTGCGGCATCGGGCCGTCGGTGGCGGCGACGACGAGGATCGCACCGTCCATCTGGGCCGCACCGGTGATCATGTTCTTGATGTAGTCCGCGTGACCCGGGCAGTCGACGTGGGCGTAGTGACGCGCCTCGGTCTGGTACTCGACGTGCGCGATCGAGATGGTGATACCGCGCTGCCGCTCCTCCGGCGCCTTGTCGATCTGGTCGAACGGCGTGAAGGGGTTGATCTCCGGGTGAGCGTCGTGCAGCACCTTGGTGATGGCCGCGGTAAGGGTCGTCTTACCGTGGTCAATGTGACCAATGGTGCCGATGTTGACGTGGGGCTTCGTCCGCTCGAACTTCGCCTTCGCCACTGCAGTCCTCCTGAGGACAGTTCTGTACGCCGTGCTGACGTCAGTTGGTCTTTGATCGGGTTTGGGCCCGAGGTGCCGGAAGCACCTCGCACCGTCCCGCGGGGTGGGGGCCGGAGGCCCCCCGGGAGAATCCGACCGGATTCTCCCGGGACGCCTCCTAATAGCCTAAGGGTTCACAATCGTCCCGAAATATCGGGACGGCCGCGGCCTCGTAGGGAGCCGGCTGGAGCCGGTCCTTACTCGCCCTTGGCCTTGGCGATGATCTCCTCCGCCACGGCCTTCGGAACCTCGGCGTACGAGTCGAACTGCATCGAGTAGCTCGCGCGACCAGAGGTCTTGCTGCGCAGATCACCGACGTAGCCGAACATCTCGGAGAGCGGCACCAGCGCCGTGACGACGCGGGCACCGTGACGCTCGTCCATGGACCGGATCTGGCCACGGCGAGAGTTGATGTCACCGATCACGTCGCCCATGTAGTCCTCGGGCGTGGTGACCTCGACGGCCATCAT
Source organism: Kitasatospora sp. NPDC127121 (assembly GCF_042677305.1). Classification (NCBI taxonomy): domain Bacteria; kingdom Bacillati; phylum Actinomycetota; class Actinomycetes; order Kitasatosporales; family Streptomycetaceae; genus Kitasatospora; species Kitasatospora sp. NPDC127121. Next base: position 51,278 of record NZ_JBHXTQ010000021.1, read on the forward strand.
CGGCTCGAGGAGGACCGGCTTGGCCTTCCGCGCGCCTTCCTTGAACGCCATCGAACCGGCGATCTTGAACGCGAGCTCGGACGAGTCGACGTCGTGCGCCTGGCCGTCGAGCAGCTTCACGCGGACACCCTGCAGCGGGTAGCCGGCGAGGATGCCGAACTCCATGGCCTCCTGGCAACCGGCGTCGACCGACGGGATGTACTCCCGCGGCACGCGGCCACCGGTGACCTGGTTGACGAACTCGTAGCCCTCGGCCTGCTCGAGCGGCTCGATCGCGATCTGCACCTTGGCGAACTGACCGGAACCACCGGTCTGCTTCTTGTGGGTGTAGTCGATGCGCTCGACGGCCTGACGGATCGTCTCGCGGTACGCGACCTGCGGCTTGCCGACGTTGGCCTCGACCTTGAACTCACGCTTCATACGGTCGACCAGCACCTCAAGGTGCAGCTCGCCCATACCCGCGATGATGGTCTGGCCGGTCTCCTCGTCCGTGTTGACCTGGAAGGACGGGTCCTCCTCGGCGAGACGCTGGATGGCAACACCCAGCTTCTCCTGGTCACCCTTGGACTTGGGCTCGATCGCGACGCGGATGACCGGGGCCGGGAAGTCCATGGACTCCAGGATGACCGGGTTCTTCTCGTCGGACAGCGTCTCACCGGTGGTGGTCTGCTTCAGGCCCATGACGGCGACGATGTCGCCGGCGCCCACCGACTCGATCTCCTCACGCTTGTTCGCGTGCATGCGGTAGATCTTGCCGATGCGCTCCTTCTTGCCCTTCACGGCGTTCAGCACCGAGGTGCCGGACTCCAGGCGGCCGGAGTAGATCCGGACGAAGGTGAGCTTGCCCAGGTGCGGGTCGGACATGATCTTGAACGCCAGCGCGGCCAGGGGCTCGTCGTCCGAGGCCTTGCGGGTGATCTTGGTCTCCGGGTCGTTGGGCTTGGTGCCCTCAACCGACTCGATGTCCAGCGGCGACGGGAGGTACTTGACGACCGCGTCGAGCAGGGGCTGAACGCCCTTGTTCTTGAACGCGGTACCGCAGAAGATCGGCGTGAAGGCCGACTCCAGGGTGCCCTTGCGGATCGCCTCGTACAGCAGCTCCTCGGGGACGTCCTCGCCCTCCATGGCGAGCATCATCACGTCATCGCTGACGTTCGACACCTCGTCCAGGAGCATCTCGCGGTACTCGTTCGCCTGCTCCTGCAGCTCGGCCGGGATGTCGACGATGTCGTACATCTCGCCCTTGGCGGCCTCGGCGGACCAGACCAGCGCCTTCATGCGGACAAGGTCGACAACGCCCTTGAAGTCCGCCTCGGCACCGATCGGGAGCTGCATGACCAGCGGGGTCGCGCCGAGGCGGTCCACGATGGTCTTGACGCAGAAGAAGAAGTTCGCGCCCGTGCGGTCCAGCTTGTTGATGAAGCAGATGCGCGGGACGCCGTAGCGGTCAGCCTGCCGCCACACGGTCTCGGACTGGGGCTCGACACCGGCGACACCGTCGAACACCGTCACGGCACCGTCGAGGACGCGCAGCGAACGCTCCACCTCTACGGTGAAGTCGACGTGACCCGGGGTGTCGATGATGTTGATGGTGTTGTCGACGTCGTCGACCGTCCAGTGACAGGTCGTCGCGGCCGACGTGATCGTGATGCCGCGCTCCTGCTCCTGCTCCATCCAGTCCATGGTGGCAGCGCCATCGTGGACCTCACCGATCTTGTACGAGACGCCGGTGTAGAACAGGATCCGCTCGGTGGTGGTGGTCTTGCCCGCGTCGATGTGCGCCATGATCCCGATGTTGCGGACCCTGGCGAGGTCAAGGGAGGTTGCAGCCATGGTGGCTCGTTCTCTCTCTGTCTAGTGACGGGGTAGGGACTACCAGCGGTAGTGCGCGAAGGCCTTGTTGGACTCGGCCATCTTGTGGGTGTCCTCGCGACGCTTCACGGAAGCGCCCAGGCCGTTGCTGGCGTCGAGGATCTCGTTCATCAGGCGCTCGGTCATGGTCTTCTCGCGACGGGCGCGGGAGTAACCGACCATCCAGCGCAGCGCCAGGGTGCTGGCGCGGCCCGGACGGACCTCGACCGGAACCTGGTAGGTCGCGCCACCGACACGGCGGGACTTGACCTCGAGGGCCGGCTTGACGTTCTCCAGCGCGCGCTTCAGCGTCACGACCGGGTCCGAGCCGGTCTTCTCACGGACGCCCTCAAGGGCGCCGTAGACGATCCGCTCGGCGGTGGAGCGCTTGCCGTGCAGCAGGATCTTGTTGACCAGCTGGGTGACGACCGGGGAGCCGTAAACCGGGTCGATGATGACCGGGCGCTTCGGGGCGGGGCCCTTACGAGGCATTCTTACTTCTCCTTCTTGGCGCCGTAGCGGCTGCGAGCCTGCTTGCGGTTCTTGACACCCTGGGTGTCAAGCGAACCGCGGATGATCTTGTAGCGGACACCAGGAAGGTCCTTCACACGACCACCGCGCACCAGCACGATGGAGTGCTCCTGCAGATTGTGGCCCTCGCCCGGGATGTAAGCGGTGACCTCGATCCCGCTGGTGAGGCGCACACGGGCGACCTTGCGGAGAGCCGAGTTCGGCTTCTTCGGGGTGGTCGTGTACACACGCGTGCAGACCCCACGACGCTGCGGGGAACCCTTCAGCGCGGGAGTCTTGTTCTTCTCGACCTTGTCCTGCCGGCCCTTTCGGACCAGCTGCTGGATCGTAGGCACCGTTTCTCCGTTTTCTGTGTGCCAAGGCTTGGTAAAACTAACCTGCGGTGATCCCCCGCACACGGCCCCGTGGTCGACCCACGCGGTCGGGTGTGTTGGGCTTATTCCGACACGGAATCCCATGAGCTGATGTACAGCGACGGCGCTCAACGCGCGGGGCGCTGGAAGGCGCTCCGGCTCGGCGCGGCGACCGGTGTGCATGCACGCACAAGGACCCGGGGACACCCCAGGCACAAGGTCAGAGCGTACCTAGCGCATCGGGCGCGGTCAAAACAAATGCAACGCCGCAGGTCGCGACCTTCGGCCGGATGTCCCAGGAGTGTCCCGGACGCGACCACCCGGTGTCGGACCGCCCTCCACCCGCTCTACCACAGCCCGCCGACCGCCGCCACCGGGGCGGGACGCGCGCGGGGCGACCCGCTCAGACCGGCACCTGCAGCACCACCAGGAGCAGCAGCGTCCAGAGCGCGCAGCCCGCGTAGCCGAAGAGCAGGCCGAGGGTGGAGACCCAGTCGCCGGCCCGGTCGTGGCGGCTCAGCTGGGCCTTCGCGACGTGCCCGACGACCACCGCGGGCAGCGAGAGGCCGGTCAGACCGAAGACCAGTGAGGTGACCGCCAGCCCGTTGGTGGAGCGAACCGGCGGCGGAGGCGGCGGGAGGAAGGTCGCCGGGACGGGCGGGGCGGCGAAGGCCATCGGCGCCGGCATCGGGCCGGAGGGCAGGTCGGACACCAGCCCGGCCAGCTGGCCGTAGGTCTGCGCGACGGAGGCCTGCTCGTGGCGCTGCTCGTACTCCTCGGCAGAGAGCCGGCCCTCGGCGAACGCGGCCTTCAGCACGTCGATCGTCCGGTCCCGGTCCGCGTACCCGGCACGCATCCCCGCGTGGAACCCGGGCTGCGGGACGGACTGCGGTACGGGCTGGGGCTGCCAGCCCCCGGCCGGGCCGCGATCCGGCTCGCCGGGGTCCGAGGCTCCCCACGGTTGAACGGCCATCCGCACCTCCCGGCACCCGGCGCGGCCCCGCGCCCCTCGCTGTCCCTCACTGCCCCTCATAGTGCAGGACGAACGGCGGAGCTGAGTAGTTGCCAATTCCAGCCCGGCACCCGCCGTAACGCGCCGTCCGGACGGCGCGCCTCACCCGTTCGGCCCACTCGCTCAGGGGATCCTCAACTCGGGAGACAGCCCGTTTCCGCAGTGACAGGCTGAGTCCGAGACACCCATCCGCCAGCGAACAGAGAAGGCCGCCATGCAGGCGTCAGCGCCGCCGCCGTCCGACCACCCCGCACCCGTTCCCCCCTCCGCCGTCAGCATCCAGGGGCTGTGGAAGCACTTCGGCGGCCAGGCCGCCGTCGCCGGACTCAGCCTGGAGCTGCCGGCCGGCTCCTTCATCGGCCTGGTCGGCCCGAACGGCGCCGGCAAGACCACCACGCTGTCCATGGCCACCGGCCTGCTCCGGCCCGACCAGGGCACCGTCCTCATCCACGGCGGCGACGTCTGGGCCGACCCGGTCGCGGTCAAGGCCCGGATCGGCATCCTGCCCGAGGGGCTGCGGATGTTCGAGCGGCTCAGCGGCCGCGAACTGCTGCAGTACAACGGGCGGCTGCGCGGCCTGCCCGGCGCCGAGGTGGACCGCCGCGCCGAGGAGCTGCTGGCCGTCCTGGACCTCGCCCGCGACGCCGACAAGCTGGTCGCCGACTACTCCACCGGCATGCGCAAGAAGATCGGCCTGGCCGCCGCGCTGCTGCACAACCCCGACGTGCTGTTCCTCGACGAGCCCTTCGAGGGCGTCGACCCGGTCTCCGCGCAGACCATCCGCGGCGTGCTCAAGCGGTACGCGGCGGCCGGATCCACGGTGGTCTTCTCCAGCCACGTGATGGAACTGGTCGAACAGCTCTGCGACTGGGTCGCCGTGGTCAACGCCGGCCGGGTGATCGCCCACGGCCCGCTGAACACCGTGCGCGGCGGGCGCAGCCTCCACGAGGCCTTCCTCGGCCTGATCGGCGTCCGCGAGGACGACGGCCAGGCGCTCGGCTGGCTCGGCGGCGGAGCGGCCGGGAACGCTCCGGCCGGCGGCGGGCAGCTCGGCGGACAGGCCGGCGGGCAGGCCGGCGCGCAGCTCGGGGGCGGGCAGTGAGCACCGCCCCCGCGGCCGCCCGTACCCCGGTGCCCGACGGGCGGACGGTGGTCCGCGCCCTGGTGGCGCTCAAGCTGCGGCTGCTGCGCAACGGCCTGCGGCGCAGCCCCGGCCGGACCGCCGTGTACGTCATCGGCGGCGTCCTCGGCCTGGCCTTCGCGGCCGGCATCGCCTTCGCCCTCGCCATGATGAACGGGCGCTTCGACGGCTCCGGGGACGCCGGGGTGATGCTGCTCGGCGTGCTCACCCTCGGCTGGGCGGCGCTGCCGCTGTTCCTCTTCTCCAGCGACGAGAGCGCCGACCCGACCCGGCTCACCATGCTCCCGCTGCGGCCCGGACCGCTGCTGCGCGGCTCGCTGCTGGCCGCGCTGATCGGGCCCGGCCCGCTGGTCAGCCTGGTGCTGGTGACCGGCGCGGCGCTGTCCGGCGCCAACGGCGGTGCCTCGGCCGCGGCCGCGCTGGTCGGCGTCCCGCTGGCCGTGCTCTGCCTGGTCACGCTCTCCCGGGCGGTCGCCGCAGGCAACGCCCGGATGCTCTCCAGCCGGCGCGGCAAGGACTTCGCGATCTTCGGCGGACTGCTGTTCGCCCTGCTCGTGCAGGCCGCCAACGTCGGCTCGCAGAGCGTCTTCGGCCGGCCCGGGGACCACCTCGACCTCAGCCCGCTGGCGCCGATCGCCTCCGTGCTGCGCTGGCTGCCGCCGGTCGGCGCGGCCGACGCGGCCCGCACCGCCGGCGAGGGGCGGTACGGGCTGGCGCTGTTCCAGCTCGCCGCGGCCGCGGCGCTGCTCGCCCTGCTGCTGCGCTGGTGGCGCGGCAGCCTCCAGGAGCTGATGGTCACCGCCGACTCCTCCACCCTGGAGGTGGCCCGCGGCGTGCAGAGCTCGCGCGGCTGGAGCTTCCTGCCCGAGGGCCGGGCCGGCGCGGTGATGCAGCGCCACCTCCGGTACGCCTGGCGGGAGCCGCGGGCCAAGGCCGCGGTGTTCACCAGCATCGGCATGACGCTGGTGATCTGCGTGCTGTCGATGGTCCAGGGCTGGTCGAGCGTCTACCTGCTGGCGATGACCGGGATGTTCCTCGGGCTGCAGATGCTCAACCTGTTCGGCATGGACGGCTCAGCGTTCTGGATGGTCGCCGCCACCCTGCTCACCCCGGCCGACGCCCGGGACGAGCTGCGCGGCCGGGCCTACGCGGTGCTGTCGTACGCCATCCCGGTGACGCTGGTGCTCGGGCCCGTACTGGCCGCCGCCACCGGCGACTGGGCCGGCCTGCCGTCCGCACTCGGCCTCGCGCTCGCCCTGCTCGGCTGCGGCGTCGCACTCGGCGCGACGCTCAGCGTGCTCGCGCCGTACACCATGCCGGCCGACAGCAATCCGATGCGCAACGCCGCCCCCGGGCAGGGCGGCCTGGTGCTGGTCAACCAGTTCGGCTCGCTGTTCGGTGTGGCGTTGCTCTCCCTGCCGGTGAGCGGCTACCTCGGCTGGGCGCTGCTCTCCGCCGGCCCGACCTGGCCGGTCCTGGTGGTCGGCCCGCTCTACGGCGCCCTGATCGCCGCCCTCGGCATCCGTTTCGCGGCCGGGCGGCTGCTGGAGCGCGCCCCGGAGATCCTGGCCAAGGCCGTCGAGCGCTGAGTCGCCTGCGTCACCCCGGAGCGCCCGGTCCCGTCGAAGGGGCCGGGCGCTCCGGCATCATGGGCGGGAGGGCCGGGCCGTCGAGGAGAGCAGGGACACACCGTGGGCAAGCGCGCGCAGCAGGACGGGGACGGGGGCGCCGGCCCACTGCTGGAGCAGGCGGTGCGATCGGTGCTGACGGCCCCGGACGAAACGCTGGACCTCGCCCTCGACACCGGGGCGTCGCTGCTCGCCGCCTCGGCCGGGCAGTGGCCGGCGGTCAGCCGGGCGCTGCTGGGGTACGCGGACACCGCCGTCGGCCGCTGCTGGTCCGCCGGGTGGCGCCCGGCCGACCTGGCCCGGGTGGTCCGGCGCGGGCTGAAGCCCGTCCACTTGGCCCTCGCGGTGGACCTGATCGCCGCCGAGGGCCGTCGGCACCCCGCGGCCGCCCTCGACCGGCGCTGGCACGAGCAGCTGCGCGAGCTGGAGGCCGAGGTCTGGTGGCCCGGCGACGAGCAGTACCTCGGCGCCTTCGCCGACCGGCACCGGCTGGACCGCTTCGCGCTCGCCACCGCCGCCCTGGAGCTGCTGCGGACCTGGGGCCGGCTGCCGCCGATCTCCCCGGTCGGCCCCGCGCCCGGCCGGCGGCCGCAGACCGAGCGCGCCACGGGCCCGCAGGCCGAACGCGCCGCCGGCCCGCTGACCGGCGAGCCGCGGATGCTGGCCCGGATCCGGGCGCTGCTGGCCAAGGCCGAGTCCACCGAGTACCCGGAGGAGGCCGAGGCGCTCACCACCAAGGCCCAGCAGCTGATGGCCCAGCACAGCATCGACGACGCGCTGCTGGCCGCCACCGGCGACGACCGGAACACCCCGGCGGCGCTGCGGATCGGCGTGGACAACCCGTACGAGAGCCCCAAGACGATGCTGCTGGACGCCGTCGCGGCGGCCAACCGGTGCCGGGCGGTGTGGGCCAAGGAGTTCGGCTTCTGCACCGTCGTCGGCTTCGACGGCGACCTGGACGGCGTCGAGCTGCTCTACACCTCGCTGCTGGTGCAGGCCACCCACGCGCTCAACAAGGCCGGCTCCCGCCGGGACTCGCGCAGCAAGGCGTTCCGGCACTCCTTCCTGGTCGCGTACGCGGCGCGGATCCGCGAGCGGCTGACCGCCGCCACCGAGCGCGCGACCAGCGCCGCCGCGGCCGGCCGGCACCTGCGCGAGGACGGCACCGAGGAGCAGCTGCTGCCCGACGAGCGGCTGCTGCCCGCGCTCGCCGCCCGCTCCGAGGCGGTGGACGACGAGGTCGGCCGGCTGTTCCCCAAGCTGGTCTCGCAGCGGGTCCGGGTGAGCGACGGCGTGGGCTGGGCGGCCGGGCGCGCCGCCGCCGACCGCGCCGCGCTGCACGGGCGCGCCGGGCAGATCCGCCGGTAGACCTGATAGAACGTATCCCGCCATGAACCAAGGGGGATCGACGTGACGGAGTCGGCGGCCGAATCGGGATACCGCGACCGGGTGCGCGGGGCGCTGCTCGGCGGGGCCGTCGGCGATGCGCTGGGCTGGCCGGTGGAGTTCCAGCAGCTCCACCAGATCCAGCAGCGGTACGGGCCGGACGGCGTGACCGGGCTGCCGGCCGGCGCCGGGCCGGTCGAAGTCACCGACGACACCCAGATGACCCTGTTCACCGCCGAGGGCCTGATCCGCGCGTTCGTCCGCGGCTGGACGGGCGGCGGCGGCTCGGTGCCGGAGGCCGTCCACGCCGCGTACCGGCGCTGGCTGCTGACCCAGCGCCAGGGCTCGCCGGACACCGCGCCGCAGCCCCGCCCGTACGACGGCTGGCTGCTGACCAGGCCCTTCCTGTACGCGTCGCGAGCGCCCGGCAACGCCTGCATGAGCGGGGTGGCCGAGCACCCGGAGTTCGAGTCGCCGTCCGTGATCGGGCAGCCGGGGCCGATCAACCCGGAGTCCAAGGGCTGCGGCACGGTGATGCGCTCGGCACCGTTCGGGCTGGCCCGGCTGGGCGTCGAGCTGTCCTTCGGGCTGGCCGTGCAGTGCGCCCAGCTCACCCACGGGCACCCGACCGGCTACCTCTCGGCAGGCGCCTTCGCGGCGCTGGTCGAGCGGCTCGCCAACGGGACCGAGCCGTGGGCGGCGGTCGGCGAGACCGTGGAGCAGATCCGCGAGCTGCCGGGGTCCAAGGAGACGGTGCAGGCGCTGGCCCGGGCCGTCCGGGTGGCCCAGGAGTCGCAGCCGACGGCGGAGTCCGTGGAGCGGGTCGGCCTCGGCTGGATCGCCGAGGAGTGCCTGGCCATCGCGGTGTACTCGCTGCTGGCGACCACCCTCGAACCCGACCCGGTGCGCAGCGCGCTGCTGCTGTCGGTGAACCACTCCGGGGACAGCGACTCCACCGGCGCGGTCTGCGGCAACCTTGTCGGCGCCGCGTACGGCGCCTCGGCGCTGCCCGCCGAGTGGACGGGGGCGGTCGAGGGCCGGGCCGAACTGCTGCGGGTCGCGGATGACCTGCTGGTGCTGTTCGGCAGCCGCGACCCGGCCCACCCGGCGCTCGGCGGGCGCTACCCGGCCTGGTGACGCCCGGTCCTCCTCCGGCTGCTTCGCCTGCTTCGTCCGCTTCATCTGCTTCGTCCGCTTCGCCTACGGGTCGGCTCAGGGCGCCTGCGGGTCGGTGACCTGGCCGAGGAACAGCGGCCGCCCGTCGGCGGTGTCGCGGATCAGGAACAGGAACGGCCGGTCGATGTGCAGTTGGACGGACTCCGGCACGGCCGGCGCCGCCATCGCCGCCACCCCGGCGCCGCTGCCGGCCGCCGCGACCGTACCGTCCTCGTTCACCTCGACGGTGGCCTTCTGCACCACCGCGCCCAGGACGAGCGGCTCCTTGGCGGTGATGCCGGTGAAGTCGGGCGCGTCGAAGGCCGCCTTGACGCCGAGTGAGCGCAGGGCGGGGACGAGGTCGTTGGCCGTGTCGAAGTGGAACCGCGGCAGGGTCAGGTCGACGGACCGCTCGCCGAGCCCGCCGAGGATCCGGTCGAGCTGGGCCTGGTCCAGGCCCTTGCTGAAGGCCGCGTACCCGCCCTGCGCGGGGACGATCAGATCCATCGCCAACCCACCTCCCACGTATGGGAGTTCGACGGCCTGCCAGGGTTCGCCGACGATGCCGCCGGAGCCCTCGGCGTACCGGAGGGTGCCGGTGCGGCTCATCGTGCTCACCGCCGGGGTGGAGCCGTCCAGCCGGTGGAAGGGGCGCTCGGAGGTGTTCGCGGGCTTGAACCCGGAGGCCCACGCCGCCTTCAGGTAGAGCGCGTCGGTGAGTGCCAGCCGGGTGTCGGCGGTGATCTGCCGCGGGCCGAAGAGCTCCTTGATCCGCCCCTCGGTGGCCTTCTCCACCGCCGCGTTGATGCTCCCGCGGGCGCCGGCCGGGTCCCTGGCGAAGTCGACGGGGTGCACGCCGGTGTCGAAGGCGGCGGCGAGCGTGTCCAGGTACTCCGGGGCGACGGCCAGGCCCTGCTGCGTCCACAGGTCGTCGGAACGGCGCAGGACGACCTGGTCGCCGCCGGCCCGGCTCCCGCTGTCCGGCGCGCCGACGGCGAGGGCGTACTGCCGCGGGTCAAGCCCGGTGTGCAGGGCCTTGGCCAGCTCCTCGGCGGTGGCACCGCGCGCCCCCGGCAGCAGCATCCCGAGCACGCTCGCCAGCCCGGCCGGCGAGACCACGACGTTGCGCCCCGCCCCGTCCGGCGTCGCGGTCAGCGCGTGCAGCAGGTCCAGCCCGAAGGCGCTGGTCCCGGCCGCCACCGCCGCCACCTGCCCCGGATCCACCGCCGCCCGGCTCCCCGACGCCGAGGCCCGCACCACCACGGGCCCCCCGCCCGCCGCACTCCCACACCCGGCCAGCGCCGGGCCGACCGCCAACCCGGCGGCGAGGAGCAGCCCCACCCGACGGCGGGAACGGCCATGCCCTGCGGTGCTGCGCTTCGTCATGGCCCTTCGACGCACCACCCCCGAACCCGGTTCCACCCGGGCCCGGAACGCAGGTTGTGGAGCTCAGTCCCAGAGCGCCCCGAGCGCGAGCAGCTCGTCCCGGTACTCGATCCGCTCCACCCACTCCTGCGGCCAGACCGACTCCCCGTGATGGGCCCCGGCGAAGGCGCCGGTCAGACAGGCCAGGGAGTCCGAGTCGCCGCTGGAGTAGGCGGCCCGGCGGACGGCGGACACCGGGTCGTCCGGCAGCAGCAGAAAGCAGAGCAGGCCGGTGGCGAAGGCCTCCTCGGCGACCCAGCCCTCACCGGTGGCCAGACACGGGTCCGCTTCGACGTCGGGCGCGGCGAGCGCGGCGTCCAACTGGTCGAGCACGGCCAGGCAGTCGTCCCAGCCGCGTGCGATGACGTCCTGCGGCGAGCGACCGTACCAGCGCGCGGAGAGGTCGCCGAGCCAGAACTCGTCGTACCGCTCGCGGCTCGCCAGCGCGTACGCCCGCAGCACTGCGGGCAGGCCGGCCGGCGGAACGCCCTCGGCGAGCTTGCGGATGGCGTACGCGGTGAGGTCACTGGCGGCGAGTGCGGTCGGGTGCCCGTGGGTGAGCGCGGACTGCAGCTGCGCGGCGCCCGCGAGCTGGCGGGCGTCGAGTTCGCGGATCAGCCCGACCGGAGCGACCCGCATGTTGGCGCCGCAGCCCTTGGAACCGACGTCGCTCGCCTGCTGCCAGCGGTACTCGGGGCGGCTCAGCCGCTCGCAGGCGCGCAGGCAGGTCATGCCGGGAGCACGGTTGTTCTGCGGGGAGCGCCACCAGTCGACGAACTCCTCGCGAACGGGCCGCTCCAGCCGTAGCGGGGTGAGCGGCCCGCGCTCCAGGGCAATGCGCAGACCACGGCCGAGGGCGAGGGTCATCTGGGTGTCGTCGGTGACCAGCGCCCTTGGGGGCAGCGGAAGTTGCCGCCAGTCCGGGTGGTCGTCGGCAATCATCTCTACCGTCTTGAACTCGGTCACCCGGCCGATCGCATCCCCGATCGCCAGCCCCAGCAGTGACCCCGTCGCCTTGCCCACAGCTCTCCCCCGTTCCTCGAACCGACCCCGACCTGGCCCCGACCTCGATCTAGACCTCGACCACCAGTTCCCTGAGGCCCCGGATCACGTAGCCCGGGTTCCACTCGGGTTCGCGGGCCAGGCGCAGGCCGGGGGCGCGGCGCAGGAGGGCGCCGTAGGACTCGGTGAGTTCCAGTCTGGCGAGCGGGGCGCCGAGGCAGAAGTGGATTCCGGCGCCGAAGGTGATGTGGGGGTTGTCGGTGCGGCCGAGGTCGAGGCGGTCGGGGTCGGTGAAGCGCTCGGGGTCGCGGTTGGCGGAGCCGAAGAGGAGGGCGACCTCGGAGCCGCGCGGGATGGTGACGCCGCGCAGCTCGATGTCCTCCAGGACCCACCGTTCGAACAGCTGCAGCGGGGTGTCCCAGCGCATCAGTTCCTCGATGGCGGTGGGCAGGAGCGCGTCGGTCGCGCCGCGCAGCCGGGCGAGTTCACCGGGGTTGCGGAACAGCGCCCACCAGCCGTTGCCGGTGGTGTTGACGGTCGCCTCGTGGCCGGCGTTGAGCAGCAGCACGCAGGTGGAGATCATCTCCTGCTCGCTGAGCGCGTCGGAGCCCTCCTGGGCCTGGATCAGCGCGCTGATCAGGTCGGTGCCGGGGGCCGTGCGGCGTTCGCGGATGAGGGCGCGCAGGTAGTCGGAGAACTCGGTGCTCGCGGTGACGGCCTTGCGGGCGGCCTCCTCGCTCGGGTTGAGCTCGTACATGCCGGTGATGTCGGCGGACCAGGGCCGCAGCAGGTGCCGGTCGCCCTCCGGCACGCCGAGCATCTCGGCGATCACGGCGACCGGCAGCGGCTCGGCGACGGCGGCGATCAGGTCGCCGCCGCCAGCCGCGAGCAGGCCGTCGACGAGTTCCCCGGCGAGCCGCTGGACGGTCGGCCGCAGGCCCTCGACCATGCGCGGGGTGAAGGCCTTGGAGACCAGCCGGCGGATCCGGGTGTGGTCGGGGGCCTCCAGGTCGAGCAGCCCGAAGTCGTTGAGGGTGTGGAAGGGCTCGTGCGCCGGGTCGGGTTCGGGCCGGCCGAACTCCTGGTGGCTGAAGCGGTGGGTGTAGGTGCGCCCGAGCCGCCGGTCGCGCAGGAGCGCGCTGACGTCCTCGTGCCGCGAGACGAGCCACTGCCCGGTCGGCTCGAAGTACGTCACCGGCGCGTGCTCGCGCAACTCGGCGTACGCGTCGTACGGGTGGGCCACGAACGCCGCCGACCAGGGGTCGAACTTCGCCGTCGTCGTCATCGCTCGATCACTCCAGGCCATGAGGGGGGAGCCGGAAGGATCATCGTACGCATGCGGTTCACCCGTTTTTAAGCCCCTTCTTCAGAGCCCTTTTTTCAGAGCCCCTCCCCCACCAGCCTCCGCACCAGGTCCGGCAGCGCCTGGGAGATCGGCTCGCGGATCACCTCGACGGCGGCCTCGTCGTACGGCGTCGGCTCGGCGTTCAGGATGATCAGCTTCGACCCGGTCCGCACCGCGTCGTACGGCAGCGCGGCCACCGGGAACACCTGAAGACTGGTACCGACCGCGATGAACACGTCGCAGGCACGGGCGATCGAGTCGGCCTGCCCGAGCACCTCCTGGTCCAGGTTCTCGCCGAACATCACCGTGCGCGGCTTCAGGATCCCCCCGCACGCCCGACAGGCGGGGTCCGGCTCGCCCGCCTCGACCCGCCGCAGCGCCTCCGCCATCGGCCCCGTCGCCCCGCAGCCCAGACACTTCACCTCCAGTGCGGTGCCGTGCAGTTCGAGCACCTTGCGCGGGGCCAGCCCGGCCCGCTGGTGCAGCCCGTCCACGTTCTGGGTGAGCACCCGCAGCGGCAGCCCCGAGCGCTCCAGGTCGACCAGCGCCCGGTGCCCGGCGTTCGGCTCGGCCCCCAGCACACCCGTCTCCAGCCTCAGTCGCCACGCCCGCCGCCGCACCTCGGGATCGGCACGGTACGGGCCGATGGTGACCAGGTCCTGGGCCGACGGGTCGCGCTGCCAGAGCCCCTGCGGGCCTCGGTAGTCGGGGATGCCCGAGTCGGTCGAGATGCCCGCGCCGGTGAGGACGGCGATCAGGGGGCGTTTCGCGTTCATGCCCCGGACGGTACGGGCGGGCCGGTTCGGGGCGCCAGCGAAAATCCGGGTGCGCCGCGTCAACTCCCGCCGCAGACTGGGCCGGTCACCCCACCACTTGCCAAGGAGCCCCGTGCAGGGAGCAGTCAGCGTCTCGCCCGTCCAGATTCCCGAGTTGCTGCTCGGGCTGGCCACCGTCCGGCCGGTGTTCCTCTGGGGCGCGCCCGGGATCGGAAAGTCCTCGCTGGTAAGGGAGTTCGCCGAGTCGCTCGGCCTGGAGTGCGTGAGCCTGGTCGGTACCCAGCTCGCCCCGGAGGACCTGATCGGTGTCCCGCAGCTGACCCCGGAGGGCCGTTCCCGGTTCTGCCCGCCCGAGCAGATCGCCCGCGACGAACCGTACTGCCTGTTCCTGGACGAGCTCAACGCGGCGACCCCGGACGTCCAGAAGGCGTTCTACTCACTGATCCTGGACCGCCGGATCGGCTCGTACGAGCTGCCGCCCGGCTCGATCGTGATCGGCGCCGGGAACCGCGCCACCGACGGCGCGCTCGCCCGACCGATGGCGTCCGCGCTGGTCAACCGCATGGTCCACGTGCACCTGCGGGCCAGCGCCGCGGACTGGCTGGGCTGGGCGGCCGGCGCCGGCATCCACCCCTGGGTCGTCGACTACGTCACCGACCGCCCCGACCACCTGTGGTCCGCCCCGCCGAAGACCGAGGAGCCGTTCTCCACCCCGCGCGCCTGGCACATGCTCTCCGACGCGCTGCACTCCTTCGGCCCCACCCTGGACGAGGAGACCCTCAAGGTGCTCGCGTACGGGCTGCTCACCCCGCAGCACGCGATCGCCTTCTGCGGCTACGCCAAGATCGTCCGCAACGCCTACGGCCTGGAGGCGATCCTCAAGGGCGACGCCCGCTGGCCGCACCGGCTGGAGGACCGCGACCTGCTCTACTACCTGGCCGACGCCTTCCGCGGCCGCCTCGTCAAGGAGCTTCCGGCCAGCAAGGAGCACGCCTCGGGGGCGCAGCGGCAGACCGCCTTCCGGGCCAAGTCGCTGCTGGTGCAGCTGGCCGAGATCTCGGTGGAGGTCGCCCAGACGGTGATCGCCGACGGCGCGGACGGCAATCCGGTGCTGCCCTCCTGGTTCCTGATCGAGGCGGCCCGGGACATGCCCCGGCTGGTCGAGGCCCGCCGGTGAGCCCTTCCGTCCAGAAGGGTGCGAAGAAGCCGGACCCGGGCGCGGAGGTCTTCGCCGAGGGGGTCCGGCTGCTGCGCCAGAACCCGGCCTTCGACGCCGTGCCCGCCGATTTCTGCCGCCGGGACGACTGCGGGCTGGCCCCGACCGGCGGCTGGGCGGTGGTCGACTCCGACGGCACCGTGCACGTCAACCCGCGCCGCCGGGCCGAGCCGGACGAGTGGGCCTGGGTGCTGGCGCACTGCCTGCTGCACCTGGGCTTCGGCCACGTTCCGGCCGCCAAGGGTGTCCGGGTCCAGCCCGACGCCTACGAGGAGGCGGCCCGCTGCGCGGTGGTGAACCGTTTCCTCGCGACCTTCCCCGTCGGCCGCCCCCCGGTCGCCCTCCCGCAGGAGTACCCGGGCGGCGACGAGGAGGAGCTGGCCGCCCGCTGGCGCCGCGACGGCCTGCCGCCCGCCGTCACCGCCGGGACGGCCGGCACCGCCGACCACGACCAGCTGCTGGTCGAGTGGCAGGACTACGGCCACACCCCTCAGGACTGGTCGGCGGCCTTCGCCGCCGCCCTCACCCGCACCATGTCCGCCGCGATGGACCGGGCCGGCGGCCGTTTCGACCGGGAGACCGGCGAGCGCCTGCCCGTACGGCCGTGGACCAGGGCGCTCGGCTGGTTCGTCTCCTCCTACCCGCTGCTCGGCGGCATCGCGGCCGGCCTCACCGTCGTCGCCGACGCCGAACTGGCCCGCGCCCACGGCATCTCCATCGCCGCCGTCAACGCCGAGGCCGGCGAGGTCTACATCAACCCGCTGCGCCAGCAGACCGACGAGGAGTGGCGGTTCATCCTCGGCCACGAGATGCTGCACGCCGCCCTGCGGCACGGCGAGCGCCGCGGCGGCCGGGACCCGTTCCTCTTCAACGTCGCCGCCGACTACGTCATCAACGGCTGGCTGCTGGAGATGGGCGTCGGCGACATGCCGGAAGGCCTGCTGCACGACCCGCAGCTGAAGGGGCTGTCGGCCGAGGAGGTGTACGACCGGATCGTCCGCGACGAGCGCCGGATCCGCCGGCTCGCCACTCTGGCCGGCAAGAACCGCCCGGACATCCTCGGCGCACCGCTGGACCGCGGCCCGCGCGACTACGTGGACCTCGACGACTTCTACCGCCGCGGCCTCCAGCAGGGCTTCGAGCTGCACCAGCGCGACCGCGGGCTGCTGCCCGCCGGACTGGTCGAGGAGATCCGCGCCCTCGCCCACCCGCCGCTGCCCTGGGACGCCCGGCTGGCCCGCTGGTTCGACGAGTTCGTGCCCCGTCCGGAGCCGGTCCGCAGCTACTCCCGCCCGGCCCGTCGGCAGTCCGCCACCCCGGACATCCCCCGGGCCGGCCGCTACCACCCGCCGGAGGAGGTGCCGCGCTGCACCTTCGGCGTCGTCCTGGACACCTCCGGCTCGATGAACCGGGTCCTGCTCGGCAAGGCGCTCGGCGCGATCGCCTCGTACGCGGCCGCCCGGGACGTGCCCGCGGCCCGGGTGGTGCACTGCGACGCCGCACCGCACGACGCCGGGTACGTCCCGGTCGGCGAGATCGCCGGCCGGGTCCGGGTGCGCGGGCGCGGCGGCACCGAGCTGCAGCCGGGCGTCGACCTGCTGGAGCGGGCCGAGGACTTCCCGCGCGGGGCGCCCGTGCTGGTGATCACCGACGGCGCGTGCGACGTGCTGCGGGTGCGCCGCGAGCACGCCTTCCTGGTCCCCCGGGGCGCCGGGCTGCCGTTCACCCCGCGCGGACCGGTGTTCCGGATGAGCTGACGGGCGCCCGCCCCTCCCCTGCGGGAGCGGCCGCCCGTCCGTACCGCCCGTCCGGACCGCCCAGCCAGACCAGCACCGGGCGGACCAGCACCGGTCAGACCAGTACCGGTCAGACCAGTACCGGGCGGGGCCCGGCGGCGCGGCGGGCCAGCGGGGCCAGCGCCGCCAGGTAGCAGACCGCGGCCACCGGGATCAGCGCCAGGTCGGCCCCCGAGGCGGCGGTGCCGACCAGCATCAGCACCGGGCTCCACCAGGGCAGCGTCCGGGTCGCGCCCACCGCGGCGGCGACCAGCAGGGCCAGCAGGCCGACGTAGAACAGCAGCGGGCCGATCTGGTAGACCGCCGGCAGCACCCCGGGGACGCCCTGGACGCGGTCGAACATCCGCGACTGCCCGGCCTTGTCCGCCGCCGCCAGGCCGACGTACAGATCGATCCCGATCTGCACCAGCGAGGCCGCCAGGCCGGCGAACGCCGTGCCGAGCGCGGCACCGGCCGCGAGCCGCCCGGCCGTGGTGCCGCGCGGGGCGAGCAGCCCGCGCAGGGCGAGCAGGATCGGGGCGAACAGCAGCAGCCCGGCGAACATCGCGGTGTGGCCGACCGTCCAGCCGAGGCCGGGCTCCCGGGAGCCCGGGATCAGCCGGATCCCCCCGTAGAGGGCCATCAGGGCGGGGGCGCCGACGACGGCGTAGGCGGTGCGGCGGTTCTCCTGCGGGGTGTTCATCCGACGATCTCCTGTGGTGATCCGCGGCCCCGGCAGGTAGCTGGTGGCCCGTGGTCCGTTCCGACACCACAGATGCTGTCCGCCGCACCCCTCGTCGCGGATCGCCCGCACCGGCGAACCCGCCGCCTCCCCCGCACGGGGGAGCCCCGACCAGGGGCCCCGCGCCCGGCGTGATCCGCAAGAGAGCCCCTACGCCTCCCCCGCCACCACCGCGCCGGCCTCGTACGCGAACACCACCGCGTGCACCCGGTCCCGCAGCCCCAGCTTGCTCAGCACATTGCTGACGTGCGTCTTCACCGTGTGCTCGCTGACCACCAGCTCGGCCGCGATCTCCGCGTTGGAGAGCCCGCGCGCCAGCAGCCGCAGGGTCTCCTGCTCACGCAGGGTGAGCTGCTCCAGCAGCTTGGACGGCGGTCGCAGCGCCCGCTCGGGCGAGCCCGGGCGGCGGGCGGCGAACTCGCCGATCAGCCGCCTGGTCACCGAGGGCGCGAGCAGCGCCTCCCCGGAGGCCACCATCCGCACCCCGTGCGCCAGGTCGTCCCGCCGGACGTCCTTGAGCAGGAAGCCGCTGGCGCCCGCGTACAGCGCGTCGAAGACGTAGTCGTCGGCGTCGAAGGTGGTCAGCATGATCACCTTGGTGGACGGGAACTCGGCGCAGACCCGGCGGGCCGCCTCCAGCCCGTCCATGACCGGCATCCGGACGTCCAGCAGCAGGACGTCCGGGCCGTGGGCGCGGACCGCCTCGACCGCCTCGGCGCCGTCGCAGGCCTCGGCCACCACCTCGATGTCGGGCTGCGCGTCCAGGATCATCCCGAACCCCGCCCGCACCAGCTCCTGGTCGTCCGCGACGACCACCCGAATCGGCTTCATCCGCCCGCCTTCTCCACCACGCCCGCCACCCCCAACGGCAGCCGGGCACTCACCAGGAAGCCCTTGCCCTCCGGTCCGGGTCCGGCCTCGGCCCGCCCGCCGCAGGCCGCCGCCCGCTCCCGGATGCCGACCAGCCCGCGGCCGCCGGACCAGCCGTTCACCACGCCGCCGACGGTCACCGGCAGCCCGCGCCCGTTGTCGGACACCACGACGTCCAGAATGTCCCCGGACCGCCGCACCCGGACCGCGACCCGGTCGGCGCCGGAGTGCTTGACCGTGTTGGTCAGCGCCTCCTGCACGATCCGGTACACCACGGCCTGGAGGTCGGCGGGCACCGCGCCCAGCCCGTCGGCCAGTTCGAGCTCCACCGCCGGTCCGGCCCGGCGCACCCGCTCGGCCACGTCGGCGAGTTCGGCCAGCCGGGGCTGCGGGGCCAGCTCAGGACCGGCCCCTTCCTCCTTCAGCACTCCGAGGACGCGCCGCAGTTGGACCATCGCGTCGCGGCCCGCGTCGGCGATGGTGTCGAAGGCGCGGATCGCCCGGTCCGGGTTGGCGTGCACCACCAGCGGCCCGGCCTCGGCCTGGATGATCATCAGCGAGACGGCGTGCGCCAGGATGTCGTGCATCTCCCGGGCGATCCGGGCCCGCTCCTCCACCACCGCGCGGCCCGCCTCACTGGCCGCCCGTTCCCCGGCCTCGCGGGCCCGCTCGGCCTCCAGCCGGGCCAGCCGCCGCTGGGCGCGCACCAGCGAGCCGAAGACGAACGAGCCGACCGAGGTGAGCAGGCTGAACAGCATGCCGTTGGGCGAGTGGGTGCCGATCACGTTGGCGACCACCACCACCGCCAGCACCGTCCAGCGCTGCCGGTCCGGGGAACGCTCCGCCACCGTGTAGATGCCGATCACACCGGCCAGCGGCACCTGCGGACTCGCCGAGTGCGCCACCACGGACAGCGTCATGAAGGCCACGCTGCCCGCCGCCAGTGCGGCCAGCGGCGCCCGGCGCCGCCAGGGCAGCGACAGCGAGGTGGACACCGCCACCAGGTAGACCCACCACGGCCAGGCCCTGTCGTCGTTGCCGACCGCCCAGACCGAGATCCCGGCCGATGCCACGGCCAGCAGCGAGTCCAGCACGTACGGACTCAGCCCGGCCGACCAGCTCCGCCAGCGCGCCGCTCGCACCACCGCAGCCCCTCCCCCGTGTCCGGGGGCGCCGCCCCCGCGGAGAAGATCATGCCCTACCGGCAGGACCTCCGGAACGGCTCGGTCAGACACCGTCGACCGACACCCCGCCGGCGCCTGTACGCGCCGTGATGCTGCGCGCGGCCCCCGGCTGCGAGGGGATCCTGAGCTCCACTCCGCCGGCCCCGGCGTGCGCGTCCACCGCGTACGCCTCCCCGGCGGGCACCCTGACCCGCACCCCGCCGGTCTCCGCCTCCGCCTCCACCTTCACGGGTGCCGCCGCGAAGTCGGCCCGCACCCCGCCGGTCCGGGTGCTCAACCGGACGGTCTGCGAGGTCAGCCCGGTGGCCTCGACCCCGCCGGTGTCCACCGAGGCCTCCACCTCGGCGGCCAGCCCGACCAGCCGCACCCCGCCGGTCTCCTGGGTCACCCGCACCTTCGTCCCGGCCGGCACCTGCACGGTGTACCCGACGCCGCAGCCCCGGCAGTCGTACGTCAGCCGCAGCACGCCGTCCTTCACCTCGTGCGTGGTCCGCGGCGCCTCGCCCCGGTAGTTCTGCGCCTCGGTCACGTGCACCGCGTCGCCGCCGCCGGTCACCACGATCCCGCCGGTGTGCGCCTCGACCACCAGTTCCCTGACCGGCTCCGACACCCCGTAGTCCACGGTCCGGTGCTCCTGGTCGTCCCCGAAGGGCAGACAGGCGGACATACCGACCAGCACCGTCCCCGTGATCGCCATCGCGCCCAGTACCCGCTTCATGCCCGGCCCCCTTCGAAAGCCCCGTCGTCCCGACACGCGAAGCCTGCCCCGGCCGCCCTCTCCTCCGCCTCCCTCACCAGAGCGGTTCCGGTCCCTCCCCCGCACGAGGGAGGGGCCGCTCCCGGGGACGACTCCCGGGAACGACGAAGGGCCCGGAGGCTTGATGCCTCCGGGCCCTTCGTTGCTACTGAGTAGCGGGGACAGGATTTGAACCTGCGACCTCTGGGTTATGAGCCCAGCGAGCTACCGAGCTGCTCCACCCCGCGTCGGTAAACACGACTCTACGCGACTTCTGCCAGGGAACCTAATCCGTGCCCCGCAGGCCCCCGACGACCCCGGGAAAGCCCGGAAAGACCGGAAAGACCCGGCCCGGGAACGCCGCAGGGCGGCCACCCCGCGAGGGGTGACCGCCCTGACAGCCGAACGTCGGACTCAGCCGGTGTACGGGCCGTAGTCGTAGTCGTCCAGCGGGACCGCCTGGCCGGAGCCGGCGCCGAAGGGCGACAGGTCGTAGTCGTCGTAGCCGACGGCCGAGTACATCGCGGCCTTGGCCTCCTCGGTCGGCTCGACCCGGATGTTGCGGTAGCGGGGAAGACCCGTACCGGCCGGGATGAGCTTACCGAGGATGACGTTCTCCTTGAGGCCCAGCAGCGGGTCCGACTTGGCGTGGATCGCCGCGTCGGTGAGGACCCGGGTCGTCTCCTGGAAGGAGGCGGCCGACAGCCAGGACTCGGTGGCCAGCGAGGCCTTGGTGATACCCATCAGCTGCGGACGGCCGGAGGCGGGGTGACCGCCCTCGGCGACCACGCGACGGTTCTCGGTCTCGAAGCGGCCGCGCTCGACGAGCTCGCCCGGGAGCAGCTCGGCGTCGCCCGACTCGATGATCGTCACGCGGCGGAGCATCTGCCGGATGATGATCTCGATGTGCTTGTCGTGGATCGACACACCCTGCGAGTTGTAGACCTTCTGGACCTCGGCGACCAGGTGGATCTGGACGGCACGCTGGCCCATGATGCGCAGGACGTCGTGCGGGTTGGTGGCACCCATGGTCAGCTTCTGGCCGACCTCGACCGCCTCGCCCTCGCTGACCAGCAGCTTCACACGCTTGGAGACGGGGTAGGCGATCTCCTCGCTGCCGTCGTCCGGGGTGATGACGAGCTTGCGGGTCTTCTCGGTGTCCTCGATCCGCGCCCGGCCGGTGGCCTCCGAGATCGGGGCCACACCCTTGGGGGTACGGGCCTCGAAGAGCTCGACGACACGCGGCAGACCCTGGGTGATGTCGTCACCGGCCACACCACCGGTGTGGAAGGTACGCATCGTCAGCTGGGTGCCGGGCTCACCGATGGACTGGGCGGCGATGATGCCGACCGCCTCACCGATGTCGACCAGCTTGCCGGTGGCCAGCGAACGCCCGTAGCAGAAGGCACAGGTGCCGACGGCCGACTCGCAGGTCAGGATCGAGCGGGTCTTGACCTCGCCGATGCCGTGGCGGATCAGCTCGTCGATCAGCACGTCACCGAGGTCGGTGTTGGCGGTGGCAAGGAGCTTGCCGTCCACCGTGATGTCCTCGGCGAGCATGCGGGCGTACACGCTGGTCTCGACGTCGTCGGCCTTGCGCAGGACGCCGTCCGCGCCGACGGCGCCGATCGCCAGCTTCAGGCCGCGCTCGGTACCGCAGTCCTCCTCGCGAATGATGACGTCCTGGGAGACGTCGACCAGACGACGGGTGAGGTAGCCGGAGTCGGCGGTACGGAGGGCGGTGTCCGCCAGACCCTTACGGGCACCGTGGGTGGAGATGAAGTACTCCAGCACGGTGAGACCCTCACGGAACGACGCCTTGATGGGTCGCGGGATGGTCTCGTTCTTGGCGTTCGACACCAGACCACGCATACCGGCGATCTGGCGCATCTGCATCATGTTTCCACGAGCACCCGAGTCGACCATCATGAAGATGGGGTTCGTCTTCGGGAAGTTCTCGTTCATGGCCTCGGCGACCTCGTTGGTCGCCTGGGTCCAGATGCCGATGAGCTCCTGCTTGCGCTCGTCGTTGGTGATCAGGCCGCGCTCGTACTGACGCTGGACCTTCTCCGCCTTCGCCTCGTAGCCCTCGAGGATCTGGGGCTTGTTCGGCGGGACGACGACGTCGGAGATCGAGACGGTGACACCCGAGCGGGTCGACCAGTGGAAACCGGACGCCTTCAGGTTGTCCAGGGTCGCCGCGACGACGACCTTGGGGTAGCGCTCCGCCAGGTCGTTGACGATCGCGGAGAGCTGCTTCTTGCCCACCTCGTAGTCGACGAACGGGTAGTCCTCGGGCAGCAGCTCGTTGAAGAGCGCGCGGCCCAGGGTGGTGGTCAGACGGAACGGCTCGCCGTCGAACCAGGCCGTCTGGCCCTCCTCGTCCACCGGCGGGGTCCAGCCGCGCGGCGGGACGGTGCCGGCCGGCAGGCGCAGCTCGATCGGGGCCTGGACGTCCAGCTCGCGGGCGTCGAAGGCCATGACGGCCTCGGCGGTCGAGGAGAAGGAACGGCCACCGCCCTTCACCGTCTCCCGGTCCGAGGTCAGGAAGAACAGACCGAGCACCATGTCCTGGGTCGGCATGGTGACGGGGCGACCGTCGGCCGGCTTCAGGATGTTGTTCGAGGACAGCATCAGGATGCGGGCCTCGGCCTGCGCCTCCGCGGAGAGCGGCAGGTGGACGGCCATCTGGTCACCGTCGAAGTCCGCGTTGAACGCGGTGCAGACGAGCGGGTGGATCTGGATGGCCTTGCCCTCGACCAGCTGGGGCTCGAAGGCCTGGATGCCGAGGCGGTGCAGGGTGGGCGCACGGTTCAGCAGGACGGGGTGCTCGGCGATGACCTCTTCGAGCACGTCCCACACGACCGGGCGGGCACGCTCGACCATGCGCTTGGCCGACTTGATGTTCTGCGCGTGGTTCAGGTCGACCAGGCGCTTCATCACGAACGGCTTGAAGAGCTCCAGCGCCATGGCCTTGGGCAGACCGCACTGGTGCAGCTTGAGCTGCGGGCCGACGACGATGACCGAACGGGCCGAGTAGTCGACGCGCTTGCCGAGCAGGTTCTGGCGGAAACGACCCTGCTTGCCCTTCAGCATGTCGCTGAGGGACTTCAGCGGGCGGTTGCCCGGGCCGGTGACCGGACGGCCGCGACGGCCGTTGTCGAACAGGGCGTCGACGGCCTCCTGGAGCATGCGCTTCTCGTTGTTCACGATGATCTCGGGCGCGCCGAGGTCGAGAAGCCGCTTCAGGCGGTTGTTGCGGTTGATCACGCGGCGGTACAGGTCGTTCAGGTCGGAGGTCGCGAAGCGGCCACCGTCCAGCTGCACCATCGGACGCAGGTCCGGCGGGATGACCGGGACGCAGTCCAGCACCATGCCGTTGGGCTTGTTGGTGGTCTGCAGGAACGCGGAGACGACCTTGAGGCGCTTCAGCGCACGGGTCTTCTTCTGGCCCTTGCCGGTGCGGATGATCTCGCGCAGGCGCTCGGACTCCTCCGCCAGGTCGAAGGTCTCGAGGCGGTCCTTGAGGGCCGCCGCGCCCATCGAGCCGGAGAAGTAGGTGCCGAAGCGGTCGCGCAGCTCGCGGTAGAGCAGCTCGTCGCCCTCGAGGTCCTGGACCTTGAGGTTCTTGAAGCGGGCCCACACCTCGTCGAGGCGGTCGAGCTCGCGCTGCGCGCGGTCGCGCAGCTGCTTCATCTCGCGCTCGGCGCCCTCGCGCACCTTGCGGCGCACGTCGGCCTTGGCGCCCTCGGCCTCCAGCTCGGCCAGGTCGGTCTCGGCCTTCTTGGCACGGGCCTCGAGGTCGGAGTCGCGGCGGTTCTCGATCTGCTGGCGCTCGACCGAGACGTGCGCCTCCAGGGACGGCAGGTCGCGCTGGCGGCGCTCGTCGTCGACCCAGGTGATCATGTAGGCGGCGAAGTAGATGACCTTCTCGAGGTCCTTCGGCGCCAGGTCGAGCAGGTAGCCCAGGCGGGACGGCACGCCCTTGAAGTACCAGATGTGGGTGACCGGGGCGGCCAGCTCGATGTGGCCCATCCGCTCACGGCGCACCTTGGCGCGGGTCACCTCGACGCCGCAGCGCTCACAGATGATGCCCTTGAAGCGGACGCGCTTGTACTTACCGCAGTAGCACTCCCAGTCCCGGGTGGGGCCGAAGATCTTCTCGCAGAAGAGTCCGTCCTTTTCGGGCTTCAGGGTGCGGTAGTTGATGGTCTCCGGCTTCTTGACCTCGCCGTGCGACCACTGGCGGATGTCGTCGGCGGTGGCCAGGCCGATGCGGAGCTCGTCGAAGAAGTTGACGTCAAGCACTGGTCGTCAAGCCCTCTTTCGTAAGTCGAGAGTCGTTCATGTGGTCTGAGGGGGGCCTGGGGGCGGGCCGGCTGCTCGGGCAGCCGGCCCAACCTCCGTCAGACCTCTTCGACGCTGCTCGGCTCGCGCCGGGACAGGTCAATGCCGAGCTCCTCGGCGGCGCGGAACACGTCCTCGTCGGAGTCCCGCATCTCGATGGACTGGCCGTCCGAGGACAGCACCTCCACGTTGAGGCAGAGCGACTGCATTTCCTTGATGAGGACCTTGAAGGACTCGGGAATGCCGGGCTCGGGGATGTTCTCGCCCTTGACGATGGCCTCGTAGACCTTCACACGGCCGAGGACGTCGTCGGACTTGATGGTGAGCAGCTCCTGCAGCGCGTAAGCAGCGCCGTACGCCTCAAGGGCCCACACCTCCATCTCACCGAAGCGCTGACCACCGAACTGCGCCTTACCACCGAGCGGCTGCTGGGTGATCATCGAGTACGGACCGGTCGAACGGGCGTGCAGCTTGTCGTCGACCAGGTGGTGCAGCTTGAGGATGTACATGTAGCCGACCGAGACCGGCATCGGGAACGGCTCGCCGGAGCGGCCGTCGAACAGCCGGGCCTTGCCGGTGGAGTTCACCAGGCGCTCACCGTCACGGGTGAGGGTGGTGTTGTCCAGCAGGCCGGTGATCTCGTCCTCGCGGGCGCCGTCGAAGACCGGGGTGGCGAGGTTGGTGCCGCCCTGGACGGTGTCGGCGCCGATCGCCTGGAGGCGCTGGGCCCACTCGTCGGCGAGGCCGGAGACGTCCCAGCCCTGCTTGGCGAGCCACCCGAGGTGGATCTCCAGGACCTGTCCCGGGTTCATTCGGGACGGGACACCCAGCGGGTTGAGGATGATGTCGACCGGGGTGCCGTCCTCCAGGAACGGCATGTCCTCGACCGGCAGGATCTTCGAGATGACGCCCTTGTTGCCGTGACGGCCGGCGAGCTTGTCACCGTTGGTGATCTTGCGCTTCTGGGCCACGTAGACGCGGACCAGCTGGTTCACGCCCGGGGGCAGCTCGTCGCCCTCTTCGCGGTCGAAGACGCGGACGCCGATGACCTTGCCGGACTCACCGTGCGGCACCTTCAGCGAGGTGTCGCGGACCTCACGGGCCTTCTCACCGAAGATCGCGCGGAGCAGGCGCTCCTCCGGGGTCAGCTCGGTCTCACCCTTGGGCGTGACCTTGCCGACCAGGATGTCGCCGGTGACGACGTCGGCGCCGATGCGGATGATGCCGCGCTCGTCGAGGTCGGCGAGGACCTCCTCGGAGACGTTCGGGATGTCCCGGGTGATCTCCTCGGGGCCGAGCTTGGTGTCACGGGCGTCGACCTCGTGCTCCTCGATGTGGATCGAGGAGAGGACGTCGTCCTGCACGAGGCGCTGCGACAGGATGATCGCGTCCTCGTAGTTGTGACCCTCCCACGACATGAACGCCACGAGCAGGTTCTTGCCGAGGGCCATCTCGCCCTCGTCGGTGCACGGGCCGTCGGCCAGCACCTGGCCGGACTCGACCCGGGCGCCCTCGTCCACGAGCACCTTCTGGTTGAAGGCGGTGCCCTGGTTGGAGCGGGTGAACTTGGCGGCGCGGTACGTGGTGTACGTGCCGTCGTCGTTGGCGACGGTGACGTAGTCGGCCGAGACCTCCTGGACGACACCGGCCTTCTCGGCGGTGATGACGTCCGCGGCGTCGACGGCGCAGCGGTACTCCATGCCGGTACCGACCAGCGGAGCCTCGCTCTTCAGCAGCGGCACCGCCTGGCGCATCATGTTCGAGCCCATGAGCGCGCGGTTGGCGTCGTCGTGCTCGAGGAACGGGATCATGGCGGTCGCGACCGACACCATCTGGCGCGGCGAGACGTCCATGTAGTCGATCTCGGTGCCCGGGATGTAGTCGATCTCGCCGCCACGGCGGCGGACCAGGACACGCGGCTCGGCGAAGGTCAGCTCCGCCGTCAGCGGGGCGTTGGCCTGCGCGATGACGTAGCGGTCCTCCTCGTCGGCCGTGAGGTAGTCGACCTGCTCCGTGACGACACCCTCGATGACCTTGCGGTACGGGGTCTCGATGAAGCCGAAGGCGTTGACCCGGCCGTACGAGGCCAGCGACCCGATCAGACCGATGTTCGGGCCTTCGGGGGTCTCGATCGGACACATGCGCCCGTAGTGCGAGGGGTGCACGTCACGGACCTCGAAGCCGGCGCGCTCACGGGAGAGACCACCGGGGCCGAGGGCGGACAGACGGCGCTTGTGGGTCAGGCCCGACAGCGGGTTCGTCTGGTCCATGAACTGCGACAGCTGGCTGGTGCCGAAGAACTCCTTGATGGAGGCGACGACCGGCCGGATGTTGATCAGGGTCTGCGGCGTGATCGCCTCGACGTCCTGGGTGGTCATGCGCTCGCGCACGACGCGCTCCATACGGGCGAGACCCGTACGGACCTGGTTCTGGATGAGCTCGCCGACGTTGCGCAGGCGACGGTTGCCGAAGTGGTCGATGTCGTCGACCTCGACCACGATGTCGCGACCGGTCTGGTCGTTCCACTCGGTCTCACCGGCGTGCAGCTTCACCAGGTACTTGATCGCACCGATGATGTCGGGCTCGGTGAGCACGCCGGAGTCCAGCGACTCGGCGTTGCCCAGCTTCCGGTTGACCTTGTAGCGGCCCACCTTGGCGAGGTCGTAGCGCTTCGGGTTGAAGTACAGGTTCTCCAGAAGCGTCTGCGCGGCCTCGCGCGTCGGCGGCTCGCCAGGACGCAGCTTGCGGTAGATGTCCAGAAGCGCGTCGTCCTGGCCCTGGGTGTGGTCCTTCTCCAGGGTGTTGCGCATGGACTCGTACTCGCCGAACTCCTCGAGAATCATCTCGTTGGTCCAGCCGAGCGCCTTGAGCAGCACGGTGACGGACTGCTTGCGCTTGCGGTCGATGCGGACGCCGACCATGTCGCGCTTGTCGATCTCCATCTCCAGCCAGGCACCACGCGAGGGGATGACCTTGCAGGAGTAGATGTCCTTGTCGGACACCTTGTCCAGGGTGGAGTCGAAGTACACGCCCGGGGAGCGGACCAGCTGCGACACGACGACACGCTCGGTGCCGTTGATCACGAACGTGCCCTTGTGGGTCATGAGCGGGAAGTCGCCCATGAAGACCGTCTGAGACTTGATCTCACCGGTCTCGTTGTTGGTGAACTCGGCCGTGACGAAGAGCGGAGCCGCGAACGTGAAGTCGCGGTCCTTGCACTCGTCAATCGAGTTCTTCGGCGGCTCGAAACGGTGGTCGCGGAAGGTCAGCGACATCGACCCACTGAAGTCCTCGATCGGGGAGATCTCCTCGAAGATCTCCTCCAGACCGGACTTGGTGGGGACGTCCTGACCGTTCTCCAGCGCCGCCTCGACCCGGGACTTCCAGGCCGCATTGCCGAGCAGCCAGTCAAAGCTCTCGGTCTGCAGGGCCAGGAGGTTGGGGACCTCGAGGGGCTCCTTGATCTTCGCGAAGGAGACGCGGAGCGGGGCGGTGGATGCGGCGGAATTGTTCGAGGCGTTGCGCGGCGCGGCCAAGAGGGGGGTCCTTCCGAGGGCTCGGAGCTCACTACGCGCGTACCAGCCGGGCCTTCACGGGCTTGGTCCCGCCTCCCTCGCCACTGGCCTCCGCCGGGATCGGAATCCCAGGTCAGAGCCGCTTTGCGGAGGCGATGCCAGACCCCTTCAGGGCAACGCAAACTCCGGGCGACGAGTCACGGAGCAGCTAACAGGCAGCGCAAAGGGACAGTGTAGCCAAAGGGCACACTGCTGTCCAGCTCTGATTCGGAAACCGAATCGGAGACTCCTCCCGGTAGCCGGCGGACGCGAACGCCCACCGGGTACTGCACCGGCCCGGGCACTGCCCGGGCCCCATAACTCACGTGGAGTCATTTCCCGCCTGAGCCACTGGTTATGCATCCAGTGGCAAACCAACCGGGCGGACTCGCGCCTTGAGAATCGCGCGCCTCGCCGGGTTCGTCAAGGGCCCGCAGGCGGTGCGGACCTCGACCCGTCCATCGGCCGGACGCCCCCCGGCGTTACAGAAGCCGTGGTGGGGGCCACCGTCGATGACGGTGATCACCATACCCGTCCGCACCGACGCTGCCGAGTGGGCTCTCGGCCACACCGGCGCGTCCCGGCCGCGGAGTGGTCCCAGGGCCGTCCAGGGCCGCCCAGGGCCGGAAACGCGAAAAAGCCGGGCCGACCACCCACAAGGGTGATCGGCCCGGCTTCAGGCCCCCTCAGAGGGGGCGAGAAGTCACTTGACGGTGACCTTGGCGCCGGCACCCTCGAGGGCGGCCTTGGCCTTCTCGGCAACGTCCTTGGCAACCTTCTCCAGGACCTTGGCACCAGCGGTGTCAACGAGGTCCTTGGCCTCCTTCAGGCCGAGGGAGGTCAGGGTGCGCACCTCCTTGATGACCTGGATCTTCTTGTCGCCGGCACCATCGAGGATGACGTCGAACTCGTCCTGCTCCTCGACGGCCTCAACGGCGGCCGGGCCACCGGCGGCGGCAACGGCGACCGGGGCGGCGGCGGTGACGTCGAACTTCTCCTCGAAGGCCTTCACGAAGCCAGCGAGCTCGATGAGGGTGAGGTCCTCGAACTGCGCGAGCAGCTCGTCCTGGGACAGCTTCGCCATGATGGCGTCCTTCCACTAAATCGGCAGGTGATGCCGTATGTACGGGTGGGGCGGGCACGGGCCCGCAGCGAGGCGTGAGCCTGCCGATTACTCGGCGGCGGCGTCCTCGGCGGCGGGAGCCGGCGTACCGGCACCGCCCTGCTCGACCTTGTCGCGCAGCGCGTCCACAGTGCGGACGAGCTTCGACGGCAGGGCCTGGAAGAGCGCGGCAGCCTGGGACTGCTTGGCCTTCAGGGCACCCGCCAGCTTGGCGAGCAGCACCTCGCGGGACTCGAGGTCCGCGAGCTTCTTGATCTCATCGGCGGACAGCGCCTTACCGTCAAGGACACCGCCCTTGATGATGAGAGCGGGGTTCTCCTTGGCGAAGTCACGCAGAGCCTTCGCCGACTCCACCGGGTCACCGGTGACGAAGGCGACAGCCGTCGGACCGTTGAACAGGTCGTCGAGCTCCGAAATCCCGGCCTCGTTGGCCGCGATCTTGGTCAGCGTGTTCTTCACCACGGCGTACTCGGCGTTCTCGCCGAGCGAGCGACGCAGGGTCTTGACCTGCTTCACCGAGAGACCGCGGTACTCGGTCAGCAGCGCCGCGGAGGAGCCACGGAACTTGTCCGTGATCTCGGCGACGGCAGCAGCCTTGTCGGGCCTTGCCATAGGCTTACGCCTCCTTCCGTGATGTCGAAATCCGGCCGACCGCGAAAGTCGACCATTCACGCCTCGAACCAACCGGACGGAAGGAAAGCCTGCGGAAAGCAGATGAGCCCCGATGCGCAGGGCGCACGGGGCTCGAAACGACCTCAACGGATGTTCGCGCGAACGCGGACCCGGAAGTCGAAGCTCCAGACACACCTGCGCGGGCTGCCTGCGACGAAGCGCAGATCCTTCGGCCACCGAATCCCTCGCGAGCACGGTGACAACCAGCGGTCTTTGGCTTCGGTAACAGTAACCGGACTCCGCCGTCCGGGGCAAATCGCCCCTGAACGGCCGATGCCCGCCGGGCCGGCCGCGCCGGACGGGGCTCAGCGGGCCAGCGGGGAGACCGTCCGGGGCCCGGTGTCCACGGTGTCCGTCTCGGCCGGGGCCTGCACCGAGAGCAGGGCGCCGGCGAAGTCGGAGTAGAGCACCGAGTCGTCCGCCCGGCCGCTGTCACCGCTGCCGGTGCGCTGGAGCCGGACCAGCTGGTCCTTGTCGTTGAGCCAGAGGTCCACGGTGAGCGAGATCGAGCCGCCGGGGGCCAGCGCGGCCCGCAGGCCGTCCCGGCGGGCCTGGGTCAGCTGGGTCTGGGCGGCGGCGTAGCGCTCGGCGGTGGTGGTGATCCGGTAGTGCTCGACCGTCGAGTCGTCGAACCTCTCCTCGCCGATGAACCGGGGGTCCACCCCGTCGGCGGTGGCGGCGGCCAGCGCCTCGACCGGGTTCAGCAGGTCGATCAGCCCCGCGTACGGGACCTCCCGGTGGCCGTCCGGGTCCGGCGGGACGGAGAAGCGCTCCCAGTGCCGGCCGCCCTGGCGGGCCGCGGTGGCGGCGTCGCCGCCCTGGTAGGCGACGGTGTCCACGACGATCAGCTGCTCGGCGTCGGCCGGGGTGGAGCGCTTGATCTGGAGCGCCGTCTTGGGCTGCCAGAACAGCGGCCCGGCCCCGGCGTCCGCGCCCAGCCGGTAGCTGACCTTGGCCCGGCGGGCGGTCTGCATCGCCAGCTGGGCGGAGACCAGGACGCCGTGCGGCGAGCGGTCGCTGGGCTTGGCCGCCTCGGTCGACGAGGAACTCGTCGGGGTCGGGCTGCCGGAGGGCGTGGACGGCGCGCCGCCACCCCCGCCGCATCCGGCCAGCCCGCTCGCCAGCAGGACGACCGCGGCCAGCGCCGCCAACCGCCGTCGTCCCGCCATCGTCTGGTCCCCTCTCGCCCGGGCGCCGCGTCGGCGGCTTTCGTTCCGGCCACCTTGCCACCCTGACCCGGATCAGCCGGTGGCGCCCCCCTTGCCGAGCTTCGCCAGCTCGGCCAGTTCCACCGTGTCGGCCGCGCCCGGCACCGCGGCGGTGACCGGCGTGCCGTAGTCCGAGTAGAGGACGGTGGACTTGAACGCGCCCGCCTTGGTGTCGCCGGTCGCACTCCGCTGGACGACCAACTGGTCGGCGTCCACCCAGAGGTCTCGTCGGCTCCGGTGTGCGGGTTCGGCGGATCAGCCGAGCAGTTTGAGGAGGTCGGTCTCGCTGCCGAGGTCGGTGGCGGCGGGGGCGTCGATCTTCGCGGCCTTGCCGAGGTCCGCGTACTTGACGGTGACGGCGTCGTGCTCGCCGTTCTTGTCCCCGTACTCCTGGTACTGGACGAGTTCCTGCCGGCCGTTGAGCCAGAAGTCGATGGTGAGGGTCCTGCCGTCCTCTTCCAGGGACTTCTGGACGGCCGTGCGCTGGCCGGCCGTGAGCGCCGGCATGGCGGCCACCATGGCGGAGGCCTCCTCGACCGCCCGCAGGTGGGTGACCTGGACGCCGTCGAGGCTCTCCTGGCCGACCTTGGCGGGCTTGCCGCTCTGTGCGGCGAGCCCGAGCTGGGCGACCGGGTTGAGCAGTTGGCTCATCAGCAGGACGCCGTTGCCGAGTTCGTTCGAGGCGGGCAGCTTGATCCAGTGCTTGCCGCCCATGGCTGCGGCCTCGCTGTCGCCGCCGCCGAGGTAGCCGTCGGTCCCGATCACCCGGAACCGGATCTTCTTGGTCTCGACCTCGCCCGTCAGGTCGACGGCCGCCCGGTTCGGATCCTTCCAGTCGGCGTCGCCGCTGCCCGCGGTGTGGGTCGAGCCGTCCGGGGAGATCATGGTGACCTTGCCGTTGCCGGCCTTCTGCATCACCAGGGCGGAGGCGGCCAGCGCGGCCTTGGGGTCTCCGGTCAGCGCCGCGGCCGCCGCGTCGCCGTTCTTGGCGTCGCCGCCCTTGCTGCCGCAGGCGGTGACGGCACCGAGCAGCACGGCCGCGATGGCGACGGTCGAGGCGAGGCGCGTAGCGCGCATGGAGTCCCCCGTGAGATCCGAACGATCCGATGAAGAACCGATTTTCGGCTTCTTCTCACGCGGACTCTAACGGATCGCCAGATCCCCCACGCGCCGAACAACCCCCTCCCGTCACCCGGCTTCGACAGGGGGCGCGTCACCTTCTCCGGAGGTCGAGACATCCGTCGTGGTCACCGTGGTGCCGTCGCTCCCCCGGGCCGTCTCACGCAGTCGCAGCAGCCGCTCGTCGGGCCCGACCCAGACGTCGTAACCGATCGCCGACACCCCTCGCCGGCCGTACCAGTCGACCACCGCAACGAGCCGTGCCGGGGTCAACTCCTGGTCCGCGCCGAAGTATTCGGCCACCGGCGTGGAGCCCTGGTAGTGCGCCACGGTCATCCCGGCCAGCTGCTCGCCGCCGAGCGAGCCGAGCTTCCCGGCCTGCGCGATCTTGTACGCGCGGCTGCCCGGGTTGGTGACCAGTGCGGTCATCCAGCCACCCGCGTAGCCGCCCGGGCCGGCGGTCGCCCGCGGATCGAGCGACTCGGCGCCGTCCCGGTCCGCGTGCTTGGGCGGGGCGCCCTGGTAGCTGAGGTCGAGTGCGCCGTCCCGCAGGGTCAGCTGCCCGGTGCCCTGCTCGTCGGTGACGCTCAGGGCGCCCTCGTCCCGGGTGCCCCAGACCAGGGTGCCGCTCGCGGTGCGGCGGCCGGCCGGGCCCTCCTCGACCACGTCGATCCGGGCGCCGCCGGCGTCGTCCAGCGCCTGGGCGGCGGCGAGCACCACCTGCCGGGGCGGGACGGGCGCGGGGTCGCCGTCGGGGGTGCGGGTTCCCGGGGCGGCCAGCAGGCTGCACCCGGTGGTGGCACCGATCAGCAGCAGGGTGGCCACCGCGGCGGCGGGGCGAAGGGTGGGCGGCACGGCACGCTCCGACGGTCACACGTTCTGCACATGATCTGACCGGCAGAGCGTACGACGCTTCGGGCAACCGTTCCCATCCACCCCTATTCCGATCCGGAAACGACGGCGGGCCCGCACCCCCGGTGAAGGGGGTACGGGCCCGCTGTACAGACTGCTTCAGAGCCGATCGGCTCAGACCGCGGCCGGGTCCTCTTCGACGAAGAGGTTGCGGGTGCGGTTCGGGTCCACGGGGATGCCGGGGCCGATCGTGGTGCTGATGGCGGTCTTCTTGATGTAGCGGCCCTTGGCGGCGGACGGCTTGGCGCGGAGCACCTCGTCCAGCGCGGCGGCGTAGTTCTCGACCAGCTGCTCGTCGGTGAAGGAGGCCTTACCGATGATGAAGTGCAGGTTCGAGTGCTTGTCGACGCGGAACTCGATCTTGCCGCCCTTGATGTCGTTGACAGCCTTGGCGACGTCCGGGGTCACGGTGCCGGTCTTCGGGTTCGGCATCAGACCACGGGGACCGAGCACGCGGCCGAGGCGGCCGACCTTGCCCATGAGGTCCGGGGTGGCGACGACGGCGTCGAAGTCCAGGCGGCCCTTGGCGACCTCGTTGATCAGCTCGTCGGAGCCGACGATGTCGGCGCCCGCAGCACGCGCGGCCTCGGCACGGTCACCGGTCGCGAAGACCAGGACCCGAGCGGTCTTACCGGTGCCGTGCGGGAGGATCACGGTGCTGCGGACCATCTGGTCGGCCTTGCGCGGGTCGACGCCCAGACGCATGGCGACCTCGACGGTGCCGTCGAACTTGGTGGTGCTGGTCGCCTTGGCGAGGCGGATGGCCTCGAGGGGGGCGTAGAGGCGGTCGCGGTCGACCTGAGCGTCCGCGGCCTTCAGAGCCTTGCTGCGCTTCACTGCTGCTCCTGAATGGTGATGGGAGTCGTGGTATCACGGGCCTGCGCAGGCCCTACCACAGGGACGAAAAGAGCTGGTCAGCCCTCGACGGTGATGCCCATCGACCGGGCGGTGCCGGCGATGATCTTCTCCGCCGCGTCCAGGTCGTTGGCGTTCAGGTCGGGCATCTTGGTGGTCGCGATGTCGCGGACCTGGGCGCTGGTGAGCTTGGCGACCTTGGTCTTGTGCGGCTCGCTGGAGCCCTTGTCCACACCGGCGGCCTTCAGGATGAGGCGCGCGGCCGGCGGCGTCTTCGTGATGAAGGTGAAGGAACGGTCGTCGTAGACCGTGATCTCCACCGGCACGATCATGCCGCGCTGCGACTCGGTCGCAGCGTTGTAGGCCTTGCAGAACTCCATGATGTTGACGCCGTGCTGGCCCAGCGCGGGGCCGACCGGCGGCGCCGGGTTGGCCGCACCGGCGTTGATCTGGAGCTTGATAAGCCCCGTGACCTTCTTCTTCTTGGGAGGCATGTCTCTCCGGGTCCTTCCGAGAGGTGAGTGCTGGTGTGTGCGGAACCGGGGCGACACCCGGCCGCCAACACACACATCGAACCAGGCTAACGCCTTAGCGCCGCTGGACCAAAACGGATCCGGGGCAGGGCCCTCGGCCCCGCCCCGGATCCGAAGATTGTGGGACTAGTTCTTCTGGATCTGGTCGAAGGAGAGCTCGACCGGGGTCTCCCGGCCGAAGATCTCGACCAGGCCCTTGACCTTCTTCGAGTCGGGGTTGATCTCGTTGATGGTCGCCTGCAGCGTCGCGAACGGACCGTCGGTGACGGTGACCGAGTCGCCGACCTCGAAGTCCAGCACCTGGATCTCGCTCGGCTTGATCGGCGAGGGCTTGCCGGCCTCCTTGGCCGCCTGGCGCTCGACGTCCGGGGCGAGCATCTTGACGACCTCGTCCAGGGTCAGCGGGTACGGGTCGTAGGCGTTGCCGACGAAGCCGGTGACACCGGGGGTGTTGCGCACGACGCCCCAGGATTCGGGGGTGAGGTCCATGCGCACCAGGACGTAGCCGGGGAGCTTGTTCTGGCGGATGGTCTTGCGGTCGCCGTTCTTGATCTGGACGACCTCCTCCTGCGGCACCTCGGCCTGGAAGATGTACTCCTCGACGTTCAGCGAGACGGCGCGCTGCTCCAGGTTCTGCTTCACCCGGTTCTCGTAGCCGGCGTAGGTGTGGATCACGTACCACTCGCCCGGCATGAAGCGCAGGTCCTCGCGGAACTTGGCGACCGGGTCGACCTCGACGGTCTCCTCAGCCTCAGCCTCGGCCTCCTCGGCGTCGGCATCCTCGGCGTCGGCCTCGGTCTCCTCGGCGGCGGGCTCCACGTCGTCCTCCACGTGCAGCGCCGCCTCCTCGGCGGGCTCGCCGGCCTCGGCCTCGTCGTGCGCCTCGACCTCGTCCTCGTCGCCGTCCACGGCGTCAACGATCTGCTCGGCGGACTCGGCTTCGTCAGCCAGCTCGGCCGCGTCCAGCTCGGCGGCGACATCCGCCTCGCGGACGGTCTCGTCGGCGTCGTACAGGGGGGACTCAGACACGGTGGCTGCTTCTTTCCTGGAGATGGTGAAGGTGGCGCGCTCCGGGGCCGGCTCCGGCGGGCTGCCGCTCGCGCGGGCGCCAGGAGAGGACTCGGAGACTTCAACAGTACCGAGTCCACGGTAGCGGCCGCGTACGTCCGGCGCAGACAGCACGACCCGGGCCGAAGATTCGGCCCGGGTCGGGAGACTGCTACGGAGGTGGGACGGCCAGGTCAGCCGAAGACCAGGAGGCTCAGCTTGGAGAGGCCGTAGTCGAGGCCGGCCACGAAGCCCATCACGACCACCACGAACACGACGACGACGGTCGTGTACTGGGTGAGCTCGCTGCGGGTGGGCCAGACGACCTTGCGCAGCTCGGCGATGATCTGGCGGTAGAACAGGCCGATTCGGGCGAACGGACCCATCTTGCCGCGCTTGCCGGACTTCTTGTCACCGGCGCGGGCGGCGCGCTTGCGCTCGCGGCGCGAGAGCGACTTGTCCTCGCCCTCCGCGGGCGTGGTGTCGGCAGCGCCGTCGGCCCCCTCGGGGTTGCCGCTCTCAGGCGTTGCGGTGGAGCCCGTGGTCTCCGTCACTCGTCCTCACCTGAATCCGGGTCCGGCCGAGCGGCTCGCGCCCGATGGGGCACGAACGGCCGGCTACAAGCGGTGCTGATTCGGAGCCCTCTCCGCATCAAGCCCGCTCGCTCTGCGGAGCGAACGGGCTGAAAACGGATCAAGCAGCAGGGCAAGAGGGACTTGAACCCCCAACCGCCGGTTTTGGAGACCGGTGCTCTACCAATTGAGCTATTGCCCTACGGGGTCTCGCGACTCCGTAGCGACCAACCTACCGCATCTCCCCCCGCTGTCTGCACAGCTGGTGAAGCTCCGGTTCTTTTTCGGCGGGCCGTCGAGCAGTGAGCATACGTGGTCGAGGGGTGTTTGGTCGAACCTCTTCTTCCGGGGGAACCGGTTGTCCGGCATATGTCCGGCATGCCCGCATGATCACCGGCGGATCGGCGGGCGCCGCCATGTGGACGGTCCCGTACGGATGGTGAAACCACGATGCCCGGTCCGTCCCGGTTCTGCGACGATGCAGGCATGAGCGCTTCCACCCCGCAGCCCGACCGTTCCATCCGCCCCGCCGACCGCCGGGTCTCCGCCCGGATCGGTGCGATCGCCGAGTCCGCGACCCTCGCCGTGGACGCCAAGGCCAAGGCCCTCAAGGCGGCCGGCCGTCCGGTGATCGGCTTCGGAGCCGGCGAGCCCGACTTCCCCACCCCGGACTACATCGTCGAGGCGGCCGTCGAGGCCTGCCGCGACCCGAAGAACCACCGCTACACCCCGGCGGGTGGCCTGCCCGAGCTGAAGTCCGCGATCGCCGCCAAGACGCTGCGCGACTCCGGCTACGAGGTGGACGCCTCCCAGGTGCTGGTCACCAACGGCGGCAAGCAGGCGATCTACGAGGCGTTCGCCGCGATCCTGGACCCGGGCGACGAGGTCATCGTCCCGGCCCCGTACTGGACCACCTACCCGGAGTCGGTCCAGCTCGCCGGCGGCGTCCCGGTGGAGGTCGTGACCGACGAGACCACCGGTTACAAGGTCTCGGTCGAGCAGCTGGAAGCCGCCCGCACCGAGAACACCAAGGTGGTGCTCTTCGTCTCGCCGTCCAACCCGACCGGCGCGGTGTACACCGAGGCCGAGGCCGAGGCGATCGGCCGCTGGGCGCTGGAGCACGGCCTCTGGGTGCTCACCGACGAGATCTACGAGCACCTGGTGTACGGCGACGCCTCCTTCACCTCGCTGCCGGCCCTGCTGCCCGAGCTGGCCGACAAGTGCATCGTGGTCAACGGCGTCGCCAAGACCTACGCGATGACCGGCTGGCGGGTGGGCTGGGTGATCGGCCCCAAGGACGTCATCAAGGCCGCGACCAACCTGCAGTCGCACGCCACCTCGAACGTCTCCAACGTCGCCCAGCGCGCCGCGATCGCCGCCGTCAGCGGCGACCTGGCCGCGGTGCACGAGATGCGCACCGCCTTCGACCGCCGCCGCAAGACCATCGTGCGGATGCTCAACGAGATCGAGGGCGTGTACTGCCCCGAGCCGGAGGGCGCCTTCTACGTGTACCCGTCCGTCAAGGGCCTGCTGGGCAAGGAGATCCGCGGCCACCGCCCGCAGAGCTCCGGCGAGCTGGCCTCGCTGATCCTGGACGAGGCCGAGGTCGCGGCCGTCCCGGGCGAGGCCTTCGGCACCCCCGGCTACCTGCGGTTCTCCTACGCGCTCGGCGACGCCGACCTGGCCGAGGGCATCGGCCGGCTGCAGAAGCTGCTCGGCGAGGCCCGCGACTGACACCCGCCGGCGCCCGCTGACGTCCGCTGAAGGCCGCTGAAGGCCGCTGACACCCGCGCTTCACGTCGGGTACCGCCCTCTTTCACCCCTTCGGGGGACGGAAGGAGGGCGGTTCCCGTTTGGGGGTCCGATGCGGCAGTATCGGCGAATGGAACGCCTGTTGAATCCGCGAGACGTCAGGGACCTCCCGAAGGCCCACCTGCACCTGCACTTCACCGGCTCGATGCGGCCCGCCACCCTGCTGGAGCTGGCCGACAAGCACGGCGTCCGACTGCCGGAGGCGCTCAGCTCCGGCGAGCCGCCGCAACTGCGGGCCACCGACGAACGCGGCTGGTTCCGCTTCCAGCGCCTGTACGACACCGCCCGCTCGGTGCTGCGGGACGAGGAGGACATCCGCCGGCTGGTCCTGGAGACCGCCCAGGACGAGCGGCGGGACGGCTCCCGCTGGCTGGAGATCCAGGTCGACCCGACCTCGTACGCGCCCCGGCTGGGCGGGCTGATCCCCGCGCTGGAGCTGATCCTGGACGCCGTGGAGAACGCCGCCACGGCCACCGGGGTGGGCATCCGGGTGCTGGTCGCGGCGAACCGGATGAAGTCCCCGATGGACGCCCGGACGCTGGCCCGGCTCGCCGTCCGGTACGCCGACCAGGGCGTGGTCGGCTTCGGCCTCTCCAACGACGAGCGGCGCGGCCTCGCCCGGGACTTCGACCGGGCCTTCGAGATCGCCCGCAAGGGCGGGCTGCTGGCCGCCCCGCACGGCGGCGAGCTGGCCGGGCCCGAATCCGTCCGGGACTGCCTGGACGACCTGGGCGCCGGCCGGATCGGCCACGGCGTCCGCGCCGCCGAGGACCCCCGGCTGATGGAACGGCTGGCGGACCGCCAGATCACCTGCGAGGTCTGCCCCTCCTCGAACGTCTCGCTCGGCGTCTACGAGCGCCCCGAGGACGTCCCGCTGCGGCGGCTGTTCGACGCCGGCGTGCCGCTGGCCCTGGGCGCGGACGACCCGCTGCTGTTCGGCAGCCGGCTGGCCGCCCAGTACGACCTGGCCCGCGACGTCCTCGGCTTCGGCGACGCCGAACTCGCCGAGCTGGCACGGCAGTCCGTCCGCGGCTCGCGCGCGCCGGAGGCCGTCCGCAAGGAGCTGCTGGCGGACATCGACACCTGGCTGGTCAGCGCCACCTGAGGCGTGTCTTGTGGATCAGGCCGACCCCGGACAGGCCTAGAGCTTGACGCCGATCATCACCGGCTCGTTCACCAGCTCGACCCCGAAGGCCTCGCGGACGCCGTCCCGGATCTCCCGGGCCAGCGCCAGCAGGTCCTCGGCGGTGGCCGCGCCGCGGTTGGTGAGCGCCAGGGTGTGCTTGGTGGAGAGCGTCGCCGGGCCGCTGCCGTAGCCCTTGCCGAAGCCGGCCCGGTCGATCAGCCAGGCGGCCGAGGTCTTGGTGCAGCCCTCCGGCGCCGGGTAGGCGGGGGCGTTCTCGGTGCCCGGGCGGGTCCGGAAGGACTCGTACTGGGCGGCGGTGAGCACCGGGTTGGTGAAGAAGGAGCCAGCCGACCAGGTGTCGTGGTCCGCCGGGTCCAGCACCATGCCCTTGCCGGAGCGCAGCCCCAGCACCGCGTCGTGCGCCCGCTCCAGCGGCACCCGCTCGCCCTGCTCGACGCCGAAGTGCCTGGCCACCTCGGCGTACTTGACCGGGGTGGAGAGCCCCTCGTGGTCGGCCAGGGCGAACCGCACCCGCAGCACCACGTAGCGGTCCGGCTCGGCCTTGAAGCGGCTGTGCCGGTAGGAGAACGCGCACTCGGCGTTGGGGAGCGTGACCACCTCGCCGGCCGTGCGGTCGTAGGCGACCACCTCGGTGATCGACTGGGCGACCTCCTGGCCGTACGCGCCGACGTTCTGCACCGGGGTCGCACCGGCCGAGCCGGGGATGCCGGCCAGGAACTCGACGCCCGCCAGGCCGTGCTCGCGCACCGCGCGGGTGACCGCCTCCGACCAGACCTCGCCGGCCGCCAGCTCCAGCACGGTGCCGTCCAGGGCGAAGCCGGTGGTCGCGATCCGCAGCACGGTGCCGGGGAAGCCGGCGTCGCCGATCACCAGGTTGGAACCGCCGCCGAGGACCAGCAGCGGCTCGCCGGCCTCGTCGGCCGCGCGGACGGCGGCGATCACCTCGTCGTCGGTGTGGGCGGTCACCAGGCGGCGGGCCGGGCCGCCGAGCCGGAGCGTGGTCAGCAGGGCGAGGGGGGCGTCGTTTTCTACCAGCACGCCCACCAGCGTACGGGTGCGGGGGCGGCCGCCCGGCCGCCCCCGCACCCTCACCCGGATCGGCCGGTCAGGCCTTCGAGGCCTCGGCGTGGACGGGCGCCGCGTCCTCGGCCCGCTCGGCACCGGCCCGCTCGGCACCGGTCTGCTCGGCACCGGCCTGCTCCGGCTCCACGGCCGCCGGCTCGTCGGCGACGGCCGCGGGCTTCACCCGGCGCGGGAGGAAGAACGCGCAGACCGCCGCGACCGCCACCACCCCGGCGCCGACGTACAACGCGGGCACCAGCCCGTCGATGAAGGACTGCTCCGACGTGTACCCGCCCTGCGCCGAGAACACCGCCGAGAGGACGGCCACGCCGAGCGCGCCGCCGACCTCGCGCAGCGCGTTGTTGGCGCCGGAGGCGATGCCCTGCTCCTCCGGCCGGACGCTGTCCATCACCAGGGCGGCGGTCGGGGCGAAGTACAGCGACATGCCGATGCCGCAGATCACCACGGCGGGGATCTCGGCGGCGTAGTCGTAGCCGGTGCTGCCGCTGGTGATCGCCGCGTACATCGCCAGGCCGGCGCCCTGCAGCAGCAGCCCGGTGACCACGATCGGGCGGCCGCCGAAGCGGTCGGCCAGGATGCCTGCGATCGGGGCGACGATCAGCGGCATGCCGGTCCACGGGAGCATCCGGATGCCGGCCTCCTGCGGGCTGTAGCCACCCACGCTCTGCAGGTGCTGGCTGATCAGGAAGATCGAGCCGAACATGCCGAGGAACATCAGCAGGCCGGAGGCGTTGACGGCGGAGAAGGCCCGGCTGCGGAACAGCCGCATCGGGAGCATCGGGTGCCGGGCCCAGCGCTGCTCGTAGAGCACGAAGGCGGTGAGCAGTGCGACGCCGCCGATCAGGGAGCCGAGCACCAGCGGGCTGGTCCAGCCGTTCGGGTTGCCGCGGATCAGGCCGAGGACGACGCCGAACAGGCCCAGGCTGACCAGGATCGTACCGACCACGTCCAGCGCCGGGTTGGCGCCCCGGCTCTCGCGGAGCTTGAGGGCGGCGAGCGGGATCAGGACGAGGCCGACCGGGACGTTCACCCAGAAGATCCACTGCCAGGAGAAGTGCTCGGTGAGCGTCCCGCCGACCAGCGGTCCGGTGGCGACGGCCAGGCCGTTGACGCCCGCCCAGATGCCGAAGGCCAGACCTCGCCTGGCCGCCGGCACCGCGGCGGTGAGCAGGGTGAGGGTGAGCGGCATGGAGACCGCGGCGCCGGCGCCCTGGACGGCGCGGGCGGCGATCAGCGCGCCGATGCCCGGCGAGAGGGCGGCCGCGGCGGAGCCGACGGTGAAGAGCGTGAGCCCGACCAGGAAGATCCGGCGGCGGCCGAACCGGTCGCCGAGCGCGGCGCCGAACATCAGCAGGACGGCGAAGGACAGGGTGTAGGCGCTGACCGTCCACTCCAGGTCGGACAGCCCGCCGCCGAGGTCCTCGCGGATGGACGGCAGCGCGGTGGTGACGACCAGGTTGTCCAGGCTGGCCATGAAGCCCGCGACGCTGGTGATCACCAGCGTCCAGACACCGAGCCGTCCCAGGCCCTGTTCTTCCGTTCTCTCCGTCATGGTTTCCCCCCAGGGGTCTTAGATAGTTATTGATCACTAACTTTCGAGGCCCGAAAAAAGGCCGCACGGACTCCACCGTGCGGCCCGCTACTCCCCGCCCTCGCCGTGCTCTCCACGCTCTCCGTGCTCTTCGTGCTCCCCGAAGCCCAGGCCGCTCCAGATCCGGTGGTCCCGGGGGTACCCCAGCGCCACCAGCGTGTTGATCAGCATCCCGTACGCGAAGAACTCCGCGGTGCCCTGCACGTCACCGCCGATCCGGCCCCTGACCCGCTCGAACAGCTCCTCCCAGAGCCTCCGGGCGGTCTCCCCGATCTCGTCCTCGCCGGTCGTCCGGGCCGCGAACACCGAGACGTAGAGCTGCATCTGCATCATGAGCTGCTCGCCGTCCGCGACCAGGCCCAGGTACGCCTCGGACATCGCTTGGGCGGCCGCCGGCCCGGTCAGCCCGACCGAGGCCTCGTCGAAGACCTTCCAGGTCTCCTCGATGCAGCGCTCGGCGGCGGCCGTGAAGATCGCCTGCTTGCCGGGGAACAGCCGGAACAGGTACGGCTGCGAGACACCCACCCGGCGGGCGATCGCCTCGGTGGACGTCCCCCGGTAGCCGCTCCTGGCGAACTCGATCACTGCGGCGCGAACGACGCTCTCGCGCCGCTCCTCCGCACTCATCCGCATGCTCGCCCTCGCCATGCGGACAAAGTTAGTGGCCAATCACTATCTTCGCAAGGCCGACGGGCGCGGCGGGAATCCCGTCGGACGGGCCCCGCCGCGGCCGGACACACCTGGGGCCGAGGGGCCTTCAGGCGAGCCGGACGACCGCCCTGGACATCCCGAGCACCTTCTGCCCGCCGGTGGTGGCCAGCAGGTCGACCTGCACCTTGCGGTCGTCCAGCAGCTTGGCGACCTTCGCCGACACCTCGACCACCGCACCGACGCCGTCGTTCGGCACCGGGACGGGGCGGGTGAAGCGGACGCCGTACTCGACCACCGCGGCCGGGTCGCCGACCCAGTCGGTGACCACCCGAATGGCCGCAGCCATGGTGAACATTCCGTGCGCGATGACGTCCGGCAGGCCGACCTCCACGGCGAACTTCTCGTTCCAGTGGATCGGGTTGAAGTCGCCGGAGGCGCCCGCGTACCGCACCAGGGTGTCGCGGGTCACCGGGAAGGACTGCGCCGGCAGCTGGGTGCCGACCTCGACCTCGTCGTAGCTGATCGCCATCGTGTTCACTTCCCCGTCTCGTCGGCGGCCCGGGCCACCAGCGTCATGACCGACGTCACCACGTGCTCGCCGATCGCGTCCGACACCTCGCCACGCACGGTGAGCACGTCGTTGCCCGCCAGCGACTTGATGTTGTCGATGGTGACCGCGACCGTCAGCCGGTCGCCGGCCAGCACCGGGCGGGAGTAGGAGAACTTCTGGTCCCCGTGCACCACTCGGCTGTAGTCCAGGCCCAGCTCCGGGTCCTCGACCACCTGGGAGGCCGCCTGGTAGGTGATCACGAACGGGAAGGTCGTCGGGGCGATCACGTCGGGGTGGCCCAGCGCCTTCGCCACCGCCGGATCGGTGAACGCC
Source organism: Kitasatospora sp. NPDC127121 (assembly GCF_042677305.1). NCBI lineage: Bacteria > Bacillati > Actinomycetota > Actinomycetes > Kitasatosporales > Streptomycetaceae > Kitasatospora > Kitasatospora sp. NPDC127121. The sequence continues at coordinate 94,515 of NZ_JBHXTQ010000021.1, forward strand.
GGATTGGTGTCCCCGATCGCGATCGCGAACTCGCGGATCTTCTCCCGGCCGACCTCGTACGGCTCGGTGGGCGGGTAGGTCCGCCCGATGAAGGAGGGGTCGAGTGCCATGGGGCAACTCCTCGGAAGCACGGTGGATCCGGCGGCCGTTGCCGCCGGCGGGGCGCGCATGGGTGCATACGCGAAAAACTCCGGGCCGCACCCCCTGAGGGATGCGGCCCGGAGCTCAAGACCTGTCACACAGGCCCGACGCCCTGCGAGAGGGTCAGCGGGTCTCGCGGTGCGCGGTGTGCGAGTTGCAGCGGGGGCAGTGCTTCTTCATCTCAAGACGGTCCGGGTCGTTACGCCGGTTCTTCTTGGTGATGTAGTTCCGCTCCTTGCACTCCACGCAGGCCAGCGTGATCTTCGGGCGGACGTCGGTGGCAGCCACGGGAGTGCCTTCCTGGGACAACGAATAAGAACACAACAAGAGTAGCCGACCGGGAGTGCGATCTCCCGACCGACTACGCGGGGTAGCGGTGACCGGACTTGAACCGGTGACACAGCGATTATGAGCCGCTTGCTCTACCAACTGAGCTACACCGCCACAGTGATCCGCAGCACAACCGAAGCCGACTGCTTTTCACCAGAGCCCCCATGCGGAATCGAACCGCAGACCTTCTCCTTACCATGGAGACGCTCTACCGACTGAGCTATAGGGGCGAACGAGGAAGAGATTACACGTTCCGCGCCCAGAGGTGAAATCCGTATCCCGACGCGAAGACCGCAGGTCGGCGAGGTGAACGGACGGACGATCCAAGGCCCCGCGTTCGATCGGCCCACCAGCCGCACGGCCCGACCCGATACGACTATTGCCCGCCTCCGAGCGCCCCGCCCCCACGCGCCATAGGCTCGACCCTCATCGACGGGGACGGCCCGGGGCGTCAGGACGACCCGGGATCAGGACGGTCCGGCCGACCGGACGGGCCAGCGCGGGAAGGAGCCTGCGATGGACAGCGCAGCCGCCGACGGACCGCACTCCGGCTCCGGCCCGACAGCCAACCCGCTCGGGCACGGACCGGTCCTCCTGCTCACCGGCGCCCGACTGGCCGACGGGCGGGTGGTGGACGTCCGGATCAGCGGGGACCGGATCCAGGCCGTCGGCACCGTCGGCAGCCTCGGCCCGCTACCCGCCCTGCCCGGCGCACCCACCGTCACCACCGGCGCCCGGATCGACCTCAAGGGCTACCTGCTGCTGCCGGCCCCTGCCGAGGCGCACGCCCACTACGACGCCGCCTTCTCGGCCGCCCTGTCCGCCCCGCCCCCGGAGAGCCCCGGCGACCTCACCCGGCGGGTCACCGAGGCCGCGCTCGCCTCGCTCGGCTACGGCGCCACCGCCCAGCGCACCCACGTCCGGATCGGCGACGTGCACGGGCTGCGTCGGCTGGAGGCGGTGCTCACCGCCCGGCAGGCGCTGCGCGGCCTGGCCGAACTCCAGGCGGTGGCGATGCCCCGGCTGCTCACCGGCCGGGCCGGCGCCGATGGCCGGGCGCAACTGCGCGACGCGCTCAAGCTGGGCGCCACCGCGGCCGGCGGCTGCCCGGAGCTGGACCCGGATCCGGCCGGGTACGTCCAGGTGCTGCTGGAGGCCGCCCGGGAGGCGGACTGCCCGGTGGACCTGCACACCACGGCCGGCGATCCGGCCCAACTCGCGCGGCTGGTCAGCGCGTTGGCCCCGCTGCGGCCGCGGGTGACGCTCGGGCCGTGCGGGGCGCTGACCCGGGGTGCGTCCACGGTGCTGGCGGCCGGCGGGGTGCGGGTGGTCTGCCTGCCGCAGAACGGCGGCTGCACCGGGCTGGAGGGCCGGGTGCCAGGGCTGCGGCCGGGCCTGCTGCGGGAGTTGACGGAGGCCCGGGTGCCGCTGGCGGCCGGCAGCGGCGCGCTGCGGGACCAGTCCAACCCGGTCGGCCGGGCGGATCCGCTGGAGTCGGCGTACCTGCTGGCGGCGGGCGGGGAGCTGGACCTGGAGGCGGCGTACGACGCGGTGGCGAACCAGGCCCGGGCGGCGCTCGGGCTGCCGCCGGTCCGGGTGGACGCCGGGTTCCCGGCGGAGCTGCTGGCGGTGCGTGGGGACAGCCTGGCCGGGGCGCTCGCGGGCGGCCACAGCCGACTGGTGGTGCACAGTGGCCGGGTGGTCAGCCGGACGAGCGCGGTGCGGGAGTTCGCGGACACCGTGGCACTGGCGCTGCCCCGGCAGTCCGGGAGCACCGGCGGAGGCTGAACAGTCCCCGGGAAAATTCAAGGGGCGGGCGGCGGGGGTGGCGCGCCCCCCCCCCACCAGCTGGGCGCCGGTCAACCGCGGCGGGGGCGGGCCCCGGGCGCCCCCCCACAGGGGGCGGGCCCGC